>NZ_AZRN01000030.1 GCF_002895565.1 Petrotoga mexicana DSM 14811 | reverse complement strand
TGTTGTACTCTGTTGCTATCCGTTCTCTGTCTTCTGAACGCTTTGGATACTGTCGTGTGCTTGGTTTTTGTTGTTGTAAAAGGAGCGGCGTCCGCCGAGGATCTACCTGTAGGGGTCGTCGGCAGCGTCAGATGTGGATTAGAGACCGTGGTTAGTATTTGTAATCTTGCCATCCTGACCAGATTTCCCAAACATGTCTATCTCCCGCTTCAGAAGAGTTAGCTCTACTGCCACCGTATGGGCTCGATGGCCAGTACAGTCTCGATGGATCTTCTTGGGCACATATTTTAGGAAAATCTTCCAAATAAAGTCTATTTCCAAGATTTTTTTCATCCACTTTCAATTTGTAGTCCCATTCTTCAAAGCCCCAATTATTCTCATTATTTCCGCACCAAAGGACTATACTTGGATGATGTCTTAATTTCAATACTTGATGTCTTATTTCTTCGTTTACAAGCTTTCTAAACNNAACTTAATATATTTTCAGCAGGGATCCAATTTGCGCCTTTGGCGAAGATTTTTCTGCCGTTTATCTCAAAGATAAAGCTTTCACCTTCTGAGTTATTTTCTCTCACTACCCTGGCGATTCTAAAACCTATTTTCTTTTTCTCACTGTAGATTACTTCTTTATTTTTCTTAAGTCTAAACTCAACTTCGTATAAATAACTTTCACCCAAATCGTGTGGATACCAAAGCTTTAAATTCTCTATTCTTTTAGAACCTTCAAATTTGTAATTTTCAACACTAGCGGTTACTGGTAATGTAATTACTGGATTTCCATTGAAAAGAATTTCTACTTCGTAGTTTTTAGTATCTTTAATATGGGAATCAACGTAACCGGAAAAGTTGACTTTTCCATCTAAATTTTCCAAAAAAGCAGTGGAACCGAAAAGTCTAGCATCTTTATAACTTTCTATGTAAATATCTCTGTATATTCCACTAGTGGCTATTCTTGCTCCCCAGTCCCAGCCATAGGAATACTGAGCTTTTCTTATGTAAACTCTTGCGGTTTCTTCGCCGGCGTGTAATTTTCCGTAATTTTTTTCAAATCTTTTAGGGAGGTCTATTGGAGATTTAATCTCTATTCTTAAAGAATTTTCTCCAATTTTGAGATACTTTTTAATATCAAACCGGTATTCTATGAACATATCTTCGGTTTCTCCAACGAAATTATCGTTAAGATAGATATTTGAAAGGGTATCCACACCCTCTAATACAAGATTGTAACATAGCTCATCGTTTATCTCTTCTATGTGAAATTTTTTCTCGTATATCCAATTTTTCCATTCTAACCTTTTGAAAAGTTTTTCATTTTCTCCTACATAAGGGTGAGGCACGAGATTCAAATCCACAAGGTCTCCTTGTACTGTTCCAGGGACGTTTCCATCAAACTCAAACTCTTTTTCGTTG
>NZ_AZRN01000029.1 GCF_002895565.1 Petrotoga mexicana DSM 14811 | reverse complement strand
TTATATCTTTTTTTTACCCCTTTTGTCAAGTATCTCATCAACCATTTTTATTATACAGCCTTCCCTGACTTGCTCGAGATGCCTTCTTCTGCGAAGTCTCCTCAACAGATGTTTGGGGCGATTGCGAAGAGTTATTATGCACAAAAAAATAATATTGATCCCAAAAAGATGACCGTTGTATCCATAATGCCCTGTTTAGCCAAAAAGTACGAAGCAGCCAGAGAAGAAATAAATGCATCACCTGAATACAGAGATGTTGATTATGTATTGACTACCAGAGAACTGGCAAAAATGATCAAAGAAGCAGGAATTAATTTCAAAGCTGTCCCAGAAAGGGAGTATGATAGTCCTTTAGGAGAATCCACCGGTGCTGCGGCTATCTTTGGTAGAACAGGAGGAGTTGCAGAGGCGGCTTTAAGAACCGCTTATGAATGGATAACCGGGAATGAACTAAAAGAAGTAGAATTTGAGCAGCTTCATGGATATGAGTCTCTAAGAGTTGCAGAAGTTGAAATTAATGGTAAAAAATTAAGAGTTGGAGTTGCTTATGGCCTGGGTAACGCACGAAAACTCTTGGAAGACGTCCAATCGGGAAAGATAGAATTTCATTTAATCGAAATTATGGCTTGTCCAGGGGGTTGTGTGGGAGGCGGTGGACAACCGTACCATCATGGTGATTTCAACGTGATTAAAAAGAGAATCGAGGCATTAAATGTTGTTGACAAATCAAAGATAATTCGAAAGTCCCATGAAAATCCATCAATTGTTAGACTATACAACGAATATTTAGGAAAGCCCGGAAGCGAAAAATCACATCAATTGTTGCATACGCATTATATGGAAAGAGAATGGCTTTAAAAAAACTAAAGGCGGAGAAAATCCGCCTTTAGCTTAAATTAAAGCCACACTTTAAAGGTTTTTATTTCGTAAGGGGTTATGTTGAATACGATTTTATTATCTTTAAACGCGGTTTCTTTTTCTGCTTCTTCAATTAAATTACATTCAACCGCTTTTTTTATACTTCTAAAAAAATCTATTTCCACTTCCTTTTTTCGACTGCCTTTATCTTCGAAAAGTCTAACAAGTACAGAGTCATCATCTTCTGCTTTTTTTACGGTTTCGATTACCACATCAGAATCGTTGACCTTGATAAAAGAGAAATTATCAGGAAAACTTCCTTCTTCGTTTTTTTCTATCTTTTTAACTATTACAGGGTAATTCAATTTATAGGCTTCTTGTATTACTTGCGAATCTCTCCATGTTCCAGCGTGTGGTAGAAGAGAATAAATGAATACATGTTCTGTTCTATCAGCGGTTTCATCGGGTTCGATTGGGGATCTTAGAAGAGTGAGTCTCATAACGTTTTCTTTTATATCATACCCATGTTTACAATCGTTTAGTATGGAAACTCCATAGTTTGCTTCTGAAAGATCCGCCCACTTCTGTGTTGGGACTTCAAATTTTGCTATATCCCAACTTGTGTTGTTGGTTGTACTTCTTTCTATGTTTCCAAATTGTATGTTGTAGGTGGCTTTTGTACTCCTTACATTAACAGGAAAAGCTGTTTTTAATAAAACTTGTTTCTCTTTCCAATCAACATGGGTATCGAAATCGATTCTTCTTGTGTGGTTGTATACGATGACTTTCTGTTCAATAATGGAGTCATAAAACCTCCAGGAGAATTTTAAAACACCTTTTAAAGGATTCTCTTCAACTACTTTTACTTCGATTAAATCAGTAACCTCTTTCATCTTTTCATTGAAATAAGGAGAAATGTCCCATGCATCAAAAAAGTAAGGTTTATCTTCGAAGGTTTGTAGCACGTTTCCCAATTTCCCTTCTTCCAATACTTCCCTTTTATTTTCTTTATCGTATAATCTTTTAATCTGCCCTTTTTCGTTGAATTCGATTATATAGTATCTGTTTTCAATGTAATTTTCTTTCACAATCATTTTTTCATCAATTTGCTTCTGCTCCAAATTGGATACCTTAATACTTTTATAGCCAAAAGAGGGTATTCCTCTAACCAACGTTTTTTTACCGTTTTCTAACTCTACAATCTCGTCCCTTTCAAAGGGGGTGGTGTTGAATAATACCAAACTGTCTTCTTCGCTTTTTATTTCCTTTGAAATCATAGAAATAGCTCTTTCAATCTCTTTGTTAGCTATCCCCTTTATCTTTTCAAAATCCCTTCTAGCATCTTCATAAACCTCTCTTATTGAGGAACCTGGTAAAATATCGTGGAATTGGTTTAATAATAATAGTTCCCATCCTTCATTCAGAGAATTTTTAGGATATTGGAAATCTTTAAATAATTTCAAAGCCATAGAATTTAATAACTCTGCGTTATGGTACAATATTTCTGATTTTCTGTTTTCCCTTTTCACAAAGGCTTGTGAAGTATACGTACCTCGATGTAATTCGAAGTACAACTCATCATCCCAAACTGGGACATTTTTATCTCTTATTCTCTCTTCCAATTTTTCAAAATAATCCTCTACTCTTCCCATCTCCACTTGGGGTAAACCTGGGATTTCTTTTATTGCTTGATAATTTTCTAACATTTCATATGTTGGGCCTCCTCCCCCATCTCCCCAACCGAAGACAAGAAGTAATTCATCGTTTATATCTTTTTGTTTGTAGTTATCCCATATTCCTTTTATCGTGAAAGGTTCCACCATGCCGTTGTACGTATAAAAGTAATTGTTCTTATCTGGAGTCGTAATAAAATGAGATAAGATTTTAGTCCCATCGATGCCTTTCCACCAAAAAGTATCGTAAGGAAATTTGTTGATTTCATTCCAGCTTATTTTGGTTGTAGCAAAGTATTTCATCCCACTTTTCTTTATTATTTGAGGTAGGGCATATGTGTAACCAAATGCATCGGGCAACCATACAACCTTAGAATCAACTCCAAGCTCTTCTTTTAAAAACCTTTTCCCGAATAGTATCTGTCTTATCAAAAACTCACCTGGAGAAATATTAGAATCGGACTCTATCCACATGCCACCAGTTGCTTCCCATCTACCTTCTTTAATTTTTCCCTTTACTTTTTCATATAACTCAGGGTAATCATTTTTTAGGAACTTGTACAATGCCGGGGAAGAGTGCATAAATATATATTCTGGATACTCTTGCATTAGATTGAGAACCGTTGAAAAGGTTCTTTGTGCTTTTTCTCTTGTGTGTAAAACAGTCCAAAGCCATGCCATATCTATATGAGAATGGCCTGTCAAAACAACTTTTGGAGAATCCATTTTAAAATTTCTTAGTTTTTTCAATTCTTCTTGCAAAAAATTGTAACTGTTTTTTAGGCTGTATAATAAAAATGGT
>NZ_AZRN01000028.1 GCF_002895565.1 Petrotoga mexicana DSM 14811 | reverse complement strand
AGGGTAAACGCTGGCGGCGTGCGTAACACATGCAAGTCGGACGGGTTATACTTCTTAGGAAGTATAATCAGTGGCGAACGGGTGAGTAAAAGGTAGGGACCTACCCCGAGGACAGAGATAGCTACTGGAAACGGTAGGTAAACTCTGATAAGCCCGAGAGGGGAAAGTGGAAGGCAGCCTTGGGATGGACCTACTATCCATCAGGTAGTTGGTGAGGTAAAGGCTTACCAAGCCGATGACGGATAACCGGTGTGAGAGCATGTACGGTCACAAGGGCACTGAGACACGGGCCCTACTCCTACGGGAGGCAGCAGTGGGGAATATTGGACAATGGGCGAAAGCCTGATCCAGCGACGCCGCGTGAAGGAAGAAGTCCTTCGGGATGTAAACTTCTGAACTAATCGAATAAAAGGGTAGTGGACACACTACAGAAGAAGGTAGATTAGGAAAAGTCCCGGCTAACTACGTGCCAGCAGCCGCGGTAAGACGTAGGGGGCGAGCGTTGCCCGGAATCACTGGGTGTAAAGGGGACGTAGGCGGATGATCAAGTCATCTGTGAAAAGATTGCTCAACGATTGGCTTGCGGATGAAACTGGTCATCTTGGGCGTAGCAGAGGTAGACGGAATTACCTGAGTAGGGGTGAAATCCGCAGATACAGGTAAGAACGCCGGTGAAGAAGTTGGTCTACTGGGCTACAGCTGACGCTGAGGTCCGAAAGCCAGGGGAGCGAACCGGATTAGATACCCGGGTAGTCCTGGCTGTAAACGATGCTCACTAGGTGTAGGGAGCGAAAGACTCTCTGTGCTGAAGCGAACGCGCTAAGTGAGCCACCTGGGGAGTACGTCCGCAAGGATGAAACTCAAAGGAATTGACGGGGGTCCGCACAAGCGGTGGAGCATGTGGTTTAATTCGAAGCTAACCGAAGAACCTTACCAGGGATTGACATGTAACTGAAGGTAGAGAAATCTACTGGCCTGCCGCAAGGCAGGGGGTTACACAGGTGGTGCACGGTCGTCGTCAGCTCGTGCCGTGAGGTGTTGGGTTAAGTCCCACAACGAGCGCAACCCCTACGATTAGTTACCAGCAAGTAAAGTTGGGTACACTAATTGGACAGCCGCCGACGAGGCGGAGGAAGGAGGGGATGACGTCAGATAAGCGTGCCCCTTATACTCTGGGCGACACACGTGCTACAATGGGGAGGACAAAGGGAAGCGAAGCCGGAAGGTGGAGCGGATCCGGAAAAACTCTCCGTAATATGGATTGTAGGCTGAAACCCGCCTACATGAAGCTGGAATCGCTAGTAATCGCAGGTCAGCCAAACTGCGGTGAATACGTTCCCGGGCCTTGTACACACCGCCCGTCACGCCACCCGAGTTGGGAACACCTGAAGGCAGTACGGCAGGTACTGTTGAAGGTGGGCTTGGCGAGGGGGGCGAAGTCGTAACAAGGTAGGTGTACCGGAAGGTGCGCCTGGATCACCTCCTTTCTAAGGAGAATTAAAGTTTCTACCTCCTCTATCTACTTTTGAGAGAGNNGAAGGAAGAGCTCATTGACAAGTGCATAGAGAACGTCCAAAGAGAGAAGGGCATACGGTGGATGCCTAGCCAGCTGGAAGCGAAGAAGGACGTGGTAAGCTGCGAAAAGCTGTGGGGAGCTGCAAACGAGCGAAGATCCGCAGATATCCGAATGGGGGAACCTGCCGAAAGGCATCCTGGAGACAGGAGGCGAAGCTGGGGAAGTGAAACATCATAGTACCCGGTGAAAAGAAATCAAACGAGATTCCCCGAGTAGCGGCGAGCGAAAAGGGAAGAGCCCAAACAGTAGCGATGCAAAAGCGGGCAGGCGTTGTTGCTACTGAGTTGTGGGTAACAGCTACCCGAACTGCCAGATAGGGGGTTGGAGATATATACGAAGTGGAAAGGCATGGGAAGGCCTACCGAAGAAGGTGAAAGTCCTGTACACGAAAGTATATAAATTCAACTGCTGTTAACCCGAGTAGCGTAGGACACGAGGAATCCTGCGTGAAGCTGGGTGGACCTCCATCCAAGGCTAAAGAGGACAGCTGAGCGATAGTGGAATAGTACCGTGAGGGAAAGGTGAAAAGGACCCCGGGAGGGGAGTGAAAGAGAACCTGAAACCGTATGCCTACAGGAAGCGGGAGCGAAAGTGACCGCGTGCCTTTTGATTAATGAGCCTGCGAGTTATTTTCGGTGGCGAGGTTAAGCCGGAAGGTGGAGCCGAAGGGAAACCGAGTATGAAAAGTGCGCAAGTCACTGGGAATAGGCCCGAAGCCAGGTGAGCTACCCATGTGCAGGATGAAGCTTGGGTAAAACCAAGTGGAGGTCCGAACTGGTGGATAGTGAAAAATCCTCAGATGACATGTGGGTAGGAGTGAAAAGCTAACCGAACCTGGGGATAGCTGGTTCTCCCCGAAACGTGTGTAGGCACGGCCTCTGGAAGAAGAGTTATGGAGGTAGAGCACTGAATGGCGTAGGGGGGTAGACCTCTGAAACCAATCAAACTCCGAATGCCATAACTGGATACCAGGGAGAAAGACTATGGGGAATAAGCTTCATAGTCGAGAGGGAAAGAGCCCAGACCGACAGCTAAGGTTCCGAAGAAGCGGCTAAGTGTGAAAGGAAGTGGACCTCTTGAGACAGCCGGGAGGTTGGCTTAGAAGCAGCCATCCTTGAAAGAGTGCGTAACAGCTCACCGGTAGAAGAGGACTGCGCCGAAAATGTAACGGAGCTAAAGCCGCGCACCGAAGCTACGGTATAGCCGAAAGGCTATAGGTAGGGGAGCGATGTGCGAGGGAGAAGCATATCTGGAAGGATATGTGGACGAAGCACAAGAGAGAATGCAGGCATGAGTAACGAAATGGGAGTGAGAATCTCCCACCCCTAAAGTCTAAGGTTACCTGGGGAAGGGTCGTCCGCCCAGGGTAAGTCGGGACCTAAGGTGAACCCGAAAGGGGTAGCCGATGGAAAACGGGTAAAGAATCCCGTACCGGTAAAAGGGGAGCTACAAGGGGGG
>NZ_AZRN01000027.1 GCF_002895565.1 Petrotoga mexicana DSM 14811 | reverse complement strand
ATAATATCAAAAGACGTAAAAGATGGCAGAGTGATATCCCTGATAAGGAAATACCTCAAGAGTGGGGTAATGGTAAATGGGGTAGTAATAGAAACAGAAGAAGGGACTCCACAAGGAGGACCGCTAATCCCATTACTAAGCAACATAATGCTCCACGAACTTGACGTAGAACTAACGAAAAGGGGACACAAGTTTTGCAGGTATGCAGACGATTCCTGAGTTTGACAGTTACAAAAACGTAAGAATTCTAGAACAGGCATGAATAATTGCAAAAAAGCGTTTTTCGCTTTCTCTTTTTTTCAAAAGTGTCACTACATGCCTTTCTTTTTCTTTGTTTATCAGTGTTTTAGCCTTACGTTTTCGCTTTGCTCCTTTCTAATCCTTTAATTTCCTTATTTTGGTCCTGTAATTTCAGTTTCTCTATGAATTCCTCATATGGGGTTACCACTTTTGGAATTGGTATATTAAGTATCTTCAATATCTTCTGAGCTAAAACATTCATGTTGGTCCTAATGGCAAAACGCTGTTCGTTGGTTTTAATATCTATGTATTCCATGTTTTTAATCGCTTCTCTTATCTTTTCGTGTGAGTATTCTATATTGTTTCTCTCAAGTTCTAATTCAAGCGTTCTTTGCATTATGTAAGATACGAAACTCATTACTATGTGTCCCTTTATCCTTTTCTGTGTCCAATGAAATATCGGTCTTGTTTCAAGATAATTCTTTAGTGTTCTGAAGCTTTCTTCCACTTTCCACAAGGTATGATATTGCTCTAATATCTGTTTTGGATTCAACTGTGTGTTGGTTATTATTCCATAGTATCCGTCATATTTTTCGTCTTTTTCTATCTTTTCGATATCAAGTGTATAATCTACTTCGTTCTTTGTCTTTAAGTACTTTTTTGCACCTCTTTTGCTTTTTGATTCTATGTTCCCATCTTTCAACATTTTCTTCGCTTTTTCAATCAATCTAATCCTGTCTTTTCTATCTTTTTCTGCCCTTTCCTTTGAATGTATTATGAGTAATCTTTTACCCTCGTATTCTATTTCTCTATATTCAATCCCTTTTGATATTTCAGTGAATTCCCCATCGAATATATCCACCTTTTTTAACTGTTTTATCGATTTACCAACTATGAATTCGTAATCGGAATTCTCTACTATTTCCATATTGGTTCTACTCATCATCCCCCTATCAGAAACCACTATTACCTTTCCCAACTGATACCTATTTTTCATCGCCTCTATCGTATCTTTGAACGTATGTCCCTCGAACGTGTTGCCTGGATATATATCAAAACTAACCGGCATCCTATCCCTATCTATCGACATCCCCAAAACTACCTGTGATTCGTTGAACTTCTTATCTTTCGAATAACCCATCTGCAGTAACTCGTTCGTTTGTTGTGTCTCAAAGGCCAATGTCGTTACATCGTAAAACACTAAGTCTACTACAGAATTGAATAAACTTATCCTTTGACTGTACAGATGTTTCTCTAACTCTTCCTTCTTTTGCGCTAACACATCTAGCGTCCTGTACATCCATTGTAAGGCTATCCCTTCTTCGTCTGTCTCTGCCTCATCTATTCTTTTGAAGCCGTAATAATCTAGCTCTTTGAATATTCCCAACTTACTTTTCGGTTCTATTATTCTGTTCATAACCATTATTTTCAGCAAATCTTCTACATCGAACCTTATCTTTTTATCCATCTTTTCAAAGAACTTATCCATCTCATACCTTTCAAACAACTTATCCACTATTACCTTTACCCCATAATTCTTCTTATCAGGTGCTTCCTCAACACTATTCAAATTCACATAACCTTTTATATCGAATATCTGTATGAGTTTATCGACAATATTTTCCACTTCTTTTCTACTGATAGTATCGATTCTACCCAAATTAGCGATAATCTTTTGTTTATTCTTACCGTTTTCACGGTAACTTTCTACTATTCTTAAGTATTCTTTCCCTTGATTGTTTTTTACGGTTCTAACATACATTCAAATCATCCCCCAACTTCATAATGTCTTTAATATTATACCACAAAACTATTATGAAGTAAAGAGAATAATATAATTAAAAGAGAAGAAAGTGTCACTACATCAAAAAATTTTTTTCAAAAAAATAGGTGTTTTATCCCCTCAAACCCGCTTTCTTCCGTTCGGTTTACTGAAAAATTATCTATCAACTGTCAAACTCAGGAGGTACTCCACCTTCTAGAAGTTGCTCAATCAATTTTATTCCATGTCTTACCCCTATTCTATACTCATCTTGAGATGATTTTGCGTCCTCAAACTCTTCTACAATGGATTTAGGTATGTTAACATGAAAAGTTTTGGGGATGTTGTATAATGATTTTTTGCTTCCTAACGGTTTGATGCCCGGGATTATTGGAACCTCTATACCGAGTTCTCGAACTTTATTAACAAAGTTTTTGTAATACTCTATGTCAAAAAACATTTGAGTTATTATGAATTCTGCTCCCATATCGACCTTTAATTTTAAATATTCCAAATCTTTTTCAAAGTTTGGGGATTCAAAATGCTTTTCTGGATATCCTGCAATGCCCACGCAAAAATTTGTGGGATTATGTTCTTTTGTGGGACAAGTGTATATCCCTTTGTTCATATTTGTTATTTGCTCAACTAATTGACTTGCATGTTCGTACTCATCTGTTTCTTTCCATGTGTATCTTTTCTTATCCCCCCTTACGACGAATATATTTTCTATCCTGAGATAATTTAGGTCTATTAGTATGTCTTCTAGTTGATATCTGTTAAAGCCTGTACATATTAAGTGAGGAACTACTTCTATATTATACCTATGCTTTATTGAAGCACTTACCCCAACGGTCCCAGGCCTCTTCTTTTTGATGATTTTTATGATTTCTCCTTTTTCTTCAATATATTCTATTTCGTTGGCATGCTTAGTGACATTGATGAATTTAGGAGAAAATTCGATTAAATTATCCACAACATTAAATATTGAATCAATACTTTCTCCAACATTAGGAGGGATAATTTCGAAGGAAAGAATAGGTTTGTTTGATTGTTCAATCAAATCTACAATTTTCATTATGGATCACCCCGGAAAAGATATAATAAAACATTTGTTCAATTTTAACATATCAGCAAGGAAGTGTCAACAGTTAATGGGCTGTATAACAAAAAGGGTGGAGAGATCTCCACCCTGTAACTATTATAAAATTCACATCTTGATTTTAGAACTCTGATTATTTCTGAATTTTTTACCTATTGATTAATAATTAACCGTTTTACCTCTCTTATAATTTACCGCTGCTTGTGCAGCTGCTAATCTAGCGACTGGTACTCTGTATGGAGAACAGCTGACATAATCCAATCCCACTAAATGTGCAAACTCAATAGAATCTGGATCTCCACCGTGCTCTCCACATATTCCTACCTTCAATTTTGGGTTAGTGGATCTTCCACCATCCAAAGCAAGTTTTATTAATCTTCCAACGCCTTCTCTATCGATTTGTTGGAAGGGGTCTTTTTCGTAGATACCTTTTTCAATATAATCTCCAATGAATTTTCCATAATCATCTCTTGAAAAACCTAAACCAAGCTGTGTAAGATCATTAGTACCAAAGCTGAAGAAATCAGCCTCTGCACCGATTTGATCTGCAACGACACAGGCCCTGGGGACTTCGATCATTGTTCCAATTTTGTATTCTAAATCTACGTTGTTTTCTTTTATTAATTCGTCAGCGATCTTTTTGATAGATTCTTTAAGGATGGTAAGCTCTTTAACATTTCCAACTAATGGGATCATTATTTCTGGTTGTACCTTTTTGCCTTCTTTTATCATGTCTATAGCGGCTAAAATTATTGCTTTTGTTTGCATCTCTGCTATTTCTGGGTAAGTTATGGCTAATCTTACACCTCTGTGACCCATCATGGGGTTGAATTCTTCTAAATCTTTAACTATGCTCCTTAATTCGTCTTCACTGATTCCAATCATTTTTGCAACTTCTTTTATTTGTTCATCGCTTTCTGGAACAAATTCATGAAGAGGTGGATCCAAAAGCCTTATTGTAACAGAAAATCCTTCCATTTCTTCAAACAATCCTTTGAAGTCGGATCTTTGAAATGGTAAAAGTTGCTCTAACGCTGCTCTTCTTTGTTCTTCTGTTTTTGAAACGATCATAGTTCTCATCTTGTTTATTCTTTCTGGCCCAAAGAACATGTGTTCTGTTCTACAAAGTCCAATTCCTTGAGCACCGAATTCCCTTGCAACTTTCGCATCTCTTGGAATATCTGCGTTTGCTCTGACCCCTAAAACTGAAACTTCATCTGCGTACTCAAGCAATACAGAAATATCACCTGCTAACCCTTCTGGTCTAACTGTTTTGATCTTTCCAGCGTAAACTTTTCCTTCATTTCCATCGATGGAAATCCAATCGCCTTCCTTTAATTCTACTCCATTAGATTTTATAACTTTATTTTTTAAATCAATGACTATATCTTCTGCTCCAACAACAGCTGTTTTACCCATTCCTCTAGCAACGACGGCAGCATGAGAAGTCATTCCTCCACGTGAAGTTAGTATTCCTTCTGCAACGTTCATACCGCCAACATCTTCAGGGGATGTTTCGGGTCTAGCAAGAATTACTTTTTCACCATCTTTTGCCAGCTTTTCGGCATCGTCTGCGCTAAAAACAATCTTTCCTGTAGCAGCACCAGGAGATGCGGGTAATCCTTTTCCAATGTACTGGGCATTTTTTAATTCTTCGGGATCGAAAATAGGATGTAATAATTTTTCTATATCTGCCGGTTTAACTCTCATCACTGCTTCTTGTTTGTTTATGAGACCTTCTTTAACCATATCTACCGCAATTTTAACAGCCGCAGCAGCAGTTCTCTTTCCATTTCTTGTTTGAAGCAAATATAATTGACCTCTTTCAACTGTAAATTCTATATCTTGCATGTCCCTAAAATGTGTCTCCAATTTATCCATAACCTCAAGTAATTGGTTATATACTTTAGGATTGATATTTTTCAACTCATCCAAACTTTTTGGAGTTCTTATACCGGCAACGACATCTTCTCCTTGTGCGTTGGTGAGAAATTCACCGTAATATTTCTTTTCACCAGTGTTTGGATCTCTTGTGAAAGCCACACCTGTACCGCTGTCTTCTCCCATGTTGCCAAAAACCATAGCTACTACATTAACAGCTGTTCCTAAAAGACCTTGTTTATCCATTTCATTAATTTGTCTATACTTTATAGCCCTTGGATTGTTCCAACTTCCAAAAACTGCTTCAATAGCAATCCAAAGCTGTTTCATAGGATCTTGTGGGAACTCTTTTCCTTCTTCTTTGTACAGTTTTTTGTATAATTCAACAACTTTTTTAAGATCATTCGCGTCTAATTCTAAATCTTGTTTTACGCCCTTTTTGTTTTTTACTTCATTAAGGGCGTCTTCAAATTTTTCATGGGGAATACCAAGTGCAACATCACCAAACATTTGTATAAATCTTCTGTAAGAATCCCAAGCGAACCTTTCATTGTTAGTTAGTTTGGCCAATCCCTCGACTGATTCATCGTTAAGACCTAAATTCAATATAGTATCCATCATTCCAGGCATAGAAATGGCGGCACCAGACCTTACTGAGACCAAAAGAGGATTTTCGTTGTCACCGAATTTTTTACCTGTAACATTTTCAAGTTCCCTCATGGCTTCTTCAACAGTTGATTTAAGATCTTCTGGGAATTTTTTGTTGTTATCCCAATAATATTTACATACTTCTGCTGAAATAGTGAAACCTGGGGGTACTGGCAAGCCTAAAGATGCCATCTCTGCTAAGTTAGCACCTTTCCCTCCAAGAATGTCTTTCATTTTTGAGTTACCTTCTACTCGGTTTTTATTCCACACGTATACATACTTTTTCCCCATCTTTTTACCTCCTATCAGATTTTATGAAAAAAATTATAATTACAAAAAATCTATGATGATTAAATCATCACACTTTGTTCAATTATATTCTAATTACTTTTTTTCTATTTCTCATTTGGGTAAAATTTAACATACAATTTTAATAATTTAAAAAGCCTCTTCTCTTACTAATTTAAAATTCATAGGTTTATTTGAATCGTCTATCAATAAATAGGAAATCAACTTTTTTTTGATGAACTCATTTCTATTTATTCCAAAATTTCTATTTACCATGAATTTCCATGTTCCAGTATTAATATAAACTTCTTTTGGTCCTCCGTTTTTTATAATATTAAACGATGCTCTATGGTTATGACCCATAACTATTCCCTTTACTTCCCCTTTAACAAAAGAAATATCTTGATCATAAAACCCAATAAGATATTCTTTTGGTATATAGAATTTATCGTTCAAAAGCTCTTCTGCCTTCATTAAAAGAGAATTTGAATTTCTCATACTTCTGAAGAACATTCCTACCCTAACTATAGCTTCGCCTAATTTCATCCCCCCTAAGTTATTTATAAATATGTTAGATAGAATATTTACGCCTGGAAAATTTATTTTCATCCACTTTTTTACCTGAGGGGTTTTAATTAGTTGTGTAAAAGTTTCGATCCATTTGGTTTTTAAATTATATTTTAAATCATATTTTTCTTTTATAACATCCAACCACTTGAAGACATCTAACTGAGGATAGATATTTTGATAATCAGAAAAAAGCTCAGCAGGTAGAATTTTCCCAGCAACTTTCCCAAAATTATAGTTCATGTATTTGTTCATGTACTCTGCAAATGGGGGAATAAGGTTTCCATCTTTATCTTTGCTCAATCTGTTGACTATATCGAACTGATTACCATGTATAACAAATAATCTAATATTTGGATCATAATAATAGGGTAAAATTTCACAATTCTCAAATACTTCTTTGATCCTTTCATTTATTTTTTGATTCAAAAGAATGTAATAATCGTGGTTACCTGCGATATAATAAATTTTATGTTTTTTTGAAAATTTTTGAAACTCTTCGATCAGCTTTTCATGGCTGGCAAATATTGCATCTATTAAAGACGGATCAAATTTTTCAGCATATTCAAAAGCTGTATCCATTATGAGACCATCATTGATTAAGTTGGATAACTCGAAAAAATCTCCGACGACAAATAACTCATTGTTTTCTCCATCAAGATCACGTAGTAACTTGATTAGTCTGTTATCGTATATAAAGTCATCAGATTCGTTACCTAATCCGATGTGTAAATCACTTAGAAAAACCTTCATTTGGTTTCCTCCAGCAGATTTTTTCCAAATCCCGAAGGTAATTATAACACATACATTTTCCCCTTTTTATAAGATTTATTAAGAATATATGAATATCAAATTCGACTTGCATAATGATAAAATGTGTGGTATAATTTAAATACGACAAAAATTATCGGAAATTAAATCAAATTATGGAGGTGTAATTATGGCTTTTGAATTACCAGAATTGAGATATTCCTACGATGATCTAGAACCTTACATAGATGCAACAACAATGGAGATTCACCATACTAAGCATCATGGAGGTTACGTTAAAAATTTAAATGCGGCTTTAGAAAAATATCCTGAATGGGCAAGTAAAAGTATAGAAGACATTCTCAAGGATTTAGACAATATACCAGCCGATATTAGAACAACAGTAAGGAACAACGGAGGTGGACATTACAATCATTCTTTATTTTGGACAATAATGGGACCCAACGGTGGTGGTAAGCCTTCTGGAAAGTTAGCTGAAAGTATTGATAAGACCTTTGGAAGCTTTGACAAATTTAAAGAGGAATTTTCAAATGCAGCAGCAACAAGATTTGGAAGCGGATGGGCTTGGATGGTTTTAGATAACTACGAGCATCTTTCAATTCTATCCACCCCAAATCAAGATAACCCGATAATGTACAGTTTGAAACCTGTGTTGGGCTTGGATGTTTGGGAACACGCTTATTATTTGAAATATCAAAACAGGAGACCTGAATACATACAAGCCTGGTGGAACATAGTTAATTGGGAAGAAGTTGGTAAAAGATATGAAATGTTACTAAAATAAAGGATAGTAGAAGAAAAAGGTCTCGGTTGCACAGGCAACCGAGATTGCTTTTTTACTTTTGGGAATTTTCAAAAAGTTTTGTCTTTTGTAGACCGAATAACACTATATATGCAACGAGAATTCCTACGGTGAATTGTAAAACATTCCAAGGTACCTCAAAAATAGGCATCACCCAATTACCAACTATAATTCTACCTGCAAAAAAGTATCCTATAACCATCCATAAACCAGCTATCATACTTCCCATCAAATTACCTAGTCTGAAAAGCGTTGAACCCTTTCCTCTAAGGAACAACGAAATTAGTATTATGGCTATTGGTATTGCTAAAAGAATAATGTTGATTAATCCCCTAGCGTTTAATAAAAAATTTTCTAACTCTTCTATACTTTCGTACCCCAATTCATTCATTAGGTTGCTAGTCAAAGGAGATGTTGCTAAATTCGCTATCAAGTTTTTTAAAAATAAGGAAAGAGTTAAGGAAAAAGCCAACCATATACCTATACTTGAGAGAAAAATCGTAAGTTCTTTTTTGCCCGAATATTTGTTTCTATAACTATCAGAAACCCATCCGACTAAAGCCCCCATAACGGATTTTATAATCAAAGTGGGTATAGCCCAATAAGCATAACCTCCAACCAAATCTGCCAAAGCAGAACCCAATCCTCCTGCTAAAGCTCCAACCCTCCTACCGAACAAAATCGCTGAAATGAATATCATGCTGTCTCCCAAATGTACGTAACCCCTTGTGAATGGCACAGGAACTTTTATCGCAAAGGTTAAAACAAAAACTAAGGCAATCATTATACCAGAAATTGCAACATCTTTCGTCTTCAATATAAATCCCTCCTCTAAGTAGAGATCCAATAATAAACTAAAGGCTGTGTTTTTCAATTAATTATACAACATCCACTCTTTGAATACAACAGTTCAAATATTTTTTTCATTAATTAGAAAATAGTTTCTATGAAATTTTTTTCATTCTTTGAATAATTGCCTGTAAAAAGCTATAATCACTTATAATCGTCTCTACTGTCCTTTGACTTTTTAGTTCAATTAAATTATAATAAGTACTATCAGAAAATAAATTGATACTTTATCCTTAAGGAATGGGGAACGAAGCGAATGGGCAAAGACTCCTTATCCTTGTGGGTGGGCTGCGGGGCGAAG
>NZ_AZRN01000026.1 GCF_002895565.1 Petrotoga mexicana DSM 14811 | reverse complement strand
AACAAAAAATCTCTGTAATACCTTTTTCATCATCTCTTCAGTCTATTCTATCAACCATATTTGACAAGGAGCCATTAAAAATGGGCTCTTTCATTCAAACATATATTATGTTATAATATGTTCAAACAATCATTCTTTAAATAGATTGATACGGCGAGAGCCTGTTGGATAGTTACAAATTAGTTGCAAAGATTCTGATGTTTTATGACTAAGTAAAAAAGTAAATAAGACGATAGGAGGTGTATCAACATGGTGAAAAAGGCTTTTTTGATTTCTATGATTTTGATTTCTTTTGTGTTTTCAGCTTTTTCAGTTACTTATGTTGTCGGTACAGAAGCATCTTTCCCACCTTTTGAGTACGTAGAAGGTGGTGAATTTGTTGGTTTTGATATTGATTTAATAAAGGAAATTGGAAAAATGTACGGATTCGATGTTGAAATAAGAGACATTAGCTTTGACTCTCTCATACCTTCTTTAATGACTGGAAATATTGACATTATTGCTGCTGGAATGACGATAACAGAAGAAAGAGAGAAAGTAGTGGACTTTACAATCCCATATTATAGCGCCGATCAGAGTATTATGGTAAGAAAAGGAGAAGGCACAAATCTAAGTATCCTTTTTACGGAACCAAAAATCGGAGTTCAGACAGGTACTACCGGGGATCTTTGGGTGACTGAAAATCTTATTGACACGGGTTACTTGCCAAAAGCTAACCTTACAAGATACGATACATTCAACTTTGCTGTTCGTGACTTAGTTAACAAAAATATCGATGCGATAGTACTAGATAATCCTGTAGCTGAAAGATTCACCAAGACAGATCCGGTAGAAATTGTAGGAATCATTAAGACTAATGAAAATTATGGTATGGCCGTTGCACCAGGCAATGAAGATTTATTGAATATGTTAAACGAAGGTATAACAAAGTTACAAGAATCAGGAAAGATGGATGAACTTATCGGAAAATATTTTAAGTGATGCTTGTAAATCTTTAAAGTAAAAAACAAGGGGGGTTTACCCCCCTTATATTAAGAAAGAAGGATTATATTTGGAAGACATTCAAGTTATTATCAATTCTTTTCCCTATTTACTAAAAGGAACTCTTGTAACGTTGGAATTAACCCTTTTTAGTTTGATAATAGGATTTGTTATGGGGGTTATAATTTCTTTCGGTCAATTGTATGGTAATAAACTTGTACAATTTATTTTTCTAATCTACGAACGAGTATTTAGAAGTATTCCTTTGTTAGTCATACTTTTTTTGATTTTTTACGGTTTACCTGCTATAGGAATAAGATTGGATCCTTTAATCGCCTCAATACTTGGTTTGGGTTTGAGAAGTTCGGCATATCAATCGCAAATTTTAAGAGGCGCAATTTTATCCATACCAAAAGGACAGCTCGATGCTGCTTACTCCATCGGGATGAACAAAATTCAGACTTTTTTCTATATTATCTTCCCTCAGGCAATAAGAATCGCATTATCAGGATGGACCAATGAAGCAGCGGTGGTTTTAAAAGATACATCTTTAGCTTATGCCTTAGGTGTCGTAGAACTACTAAGGCAAGGTACTTATATTATCTCTGTGACCAACAGACCTTTGATAGTTTATCTAATTTGCGGGGTTATATATTTTATCCTAACTTTTAGTATAAGTAGAGGATTAGGTAGGATCGAAAAAAAGCTTGCAATACCAGGATATGAAACAAGGAGCGTTTGATTAATGAAAAAAGAAAAAGATACAATATTAAAAGTGGAAGATCTTCATAAAAGTTATAATGAAACAGAAATACTCAAAGGGATAACATTGGAAGTTAAAAAGGGTGAAACAAAGGTAATAATAGGTCCAAGTGGAACGGGGAAGAGCACCCTTTTAATGTGCATAAATAGGCTTGTAGAACCTGATTCCGGAAGAATATATCTGGAAGGAGAAGAAATATTATCCTCGAAGAATATTCACAAAATTAGACAAAAAATAGGCTTTGTATTTCAACATTTTAACCTATTTGATCACTTAACTGTGCTTGACAACGTTAAAATCGGGTTGACTAAAGTGAAAAAGATTGAAAAATCGCAAGCTACTGAAATTGCATTAAAAGAATTAGAACGGGTTGGACTGAAGGATAAATCAGAACTCTATCCTGCCCAACTTTCGGGTGGACAAAAACAAAGGGTCGCGATTGCTAGAACTTTGGCTATGAATCCCAAATTGATCCTGTTTGATGAGCCAACCTCCGCTTTAGATCCAGAGCTGATAGGAGAGGTTCTGAACGTTATGATAGATCTTGCAAAAAGTGGGATGACTATGGTGTGTGTTACTCACGAAATGGGTTTTGCAAGGGCTGTTGCTGATGAGATTATATTTATGGAAAATGGTGTGATCGTTGAAAAAGGTCCCCCAGAATCGATGTTCAAAAATCCTCAAAAAGATAGAACTAAGGAGTTTTTAAATAAATTATCGCAGTTGTACGGAAAGGAAGAAAACACATGAGCTTTTTTGAAATTGTCGAAAGTTCCTGGGTTTATATGGTAGAAGGTATATGGGTTACACTTTTTTTAACTTTAATTTCTGTAATTATAGGATTCTTTTTGGGCGTTTTACTAGCAGTTTCTAAAACGTATGGAAATAAATTATTCTATTATATAAGCTATGTTTTTATCGAAATAATAAGGGGTACCCCATTACTTGTTCAACTTTTTATTCTTTATTATAGTTTACCTGTTATTGGAATTAGGCTTTCTCCAATATTAGCCTCAATAATGGCTTTTTCTTTAAATTCTGCCGCTTATCAGGCTGAATACCTAAGAGGTGCCATTCAATCGATAAGTTCAGGTCAAATGCAAGCCTCTTTATCTATAGGAATGAAAAAATGGCAAGCTATTAGATTGATCATATTACCCCAAGCATTAAGAAGGTTTATCCCTTCGTGGACAAATGAATTTATATACCTATTGAAGTACTCCTCTCTCTCTTATATTGTTGGAGCGCCAGAAATAATGGCTCAAGCTAAGTTTGTAGCGAGTCGTAACTTTGAATTCTTTCAAGTTTACCTTTTCGCTGCTATCATATATTTTGTGTTAGTCACAATTTTTGGAGAAATATTCAGATTTATTGAAAAGAAAATGAAGATTCCAGGGACCCTCACTTATGCTAGAAATCAAATTTAGAAATGTAATAAAAGCTAAGTGATTGTAAAGCGAATGGTCGTTAAAGCAATTTTAGAGTTACTAAAGCCGGTAATACACGAAAAAACAGGAGGAAATAAATAAATGATGGAAATAATCGAACTAATAAAGAAACAAATCAATATAACCTTGTCAAATATAGGTGTTTCTGACATCGAACTCAATTTTACTATTGAAACTCCTCCAAAAGATGATTTAGGAGATTTTTCGTCCAACGTAGCATTCTTATTAACAAAAAGGTTGAGAAAATCACCTCAAGAAATTGCCCAAATTTTAAGGGACGAATTAGATAAATCTTCTTTTTTTGAAAAAGTAGATAATGTAAATGGGTTTTTAAATTTTTTTGTTTCTCCCCAAATATATCAAAGGATATGTTCTAAAATTTTAAGCAATCCAAAAACCTACGGGAGATTTGACATAGGGAAGGGTACAAATATACAGTTTGAATTTGCAAGCATTAATCCAACTGGTCCAATTACCGTCGCCCATGGCCGACAAGCTGTTATGGGAGACGTTTTAGCAAATATGTATGAACAAGCTGGATACGTTGTTCAAAGAGAAATGTATTTAAACGATGCAGGCAGACAAATAAAACTTCTCTCCTTCTCACTGTGGGTAAGATACAACGAAATTCTTGGTTCAAAATATGAAATACCCGAAGATGGTTACAGGGGAGAGTATCTTGTCGATACGGCAAAAAAAGTATTGAACAAATATGGAGAAAAGTTTAAAGACAAATGGGATGAAGAAGCTGAGGACATATTCAGAAAAGAAGTCCTGGAAGATATGCTAAAAAATATGTTGGAAACGCTTGGAAAGATAAATGTAAACTTCGATGTAATCTTCAGTGAACAATTATTATTTAAAAATAAAATGGTTGAAAAGACCTTGAACGATTTAAAAGCTAAAGGTTACGTGTATGAAAAAGATGATGCGTTATGGTTTAAAGTATCAGACTTGATAGATGAAAACGACAAAGTATTGATAAGGTCTAAAGATTCGATGCCAACATACTTTTGTGATGACATTGCTTACCATTATTACAAGTACTTACGGGGTTTCGATACTGTGATTGATATAATGGGTTCTGACCATCATGGCCACATACCTAGAATGATGGCTTCTGTAAAAGCATTAGGATTACCAGAAGATTTTTTAAAAATAATTTTACACCAATTTGTAAATGTAAAAAAAGGAAAAGAAATTATAAAGATGTCAACAAGAAGTGGGGAATTCTTCACTCTTGACGATCTTATACAAAATGTTGGAAAAGATGCTGTTAGGTACTTCTTTGCTATGGTTGATCCTGATACAACATTGAACTTTGATATTGATTTGGCTATAAAAAAATCTAATGAAAACCCTGTTTACTACGTTCAATATGCTCATGCAAGAATATGCAGCATATTTAAAGAAGCTCAAAAAAGAGGGATAGACTACGAATTATTTTTAGGTTTAGAATATCTAAAAGAAGCCGAAGAAAAATTATTAATGAGAGAGTTATCCTTATTTCCCAACGTATTAACTAAAGCTGTAATTCAAAACAAACCTAACTTGCTCACTCAATATTTAGAAAGAGTGGCCTCACGATTTCATCATTTTTACAACAACCTCTCTGTTCTCAATGCAGAAAATTATGAACTTATTCAAGGGAGGTTGAATCTCTGTCACGCAACAAAAATTATCATAGCAAGAGGTTTATCTATTTTGGGTGTAAATGCTCCTGAAAGCATGTGAAAGGAACTTGGGGTTTGGTGATGCTTCCAAACAAAATCTTGAAATTTGAATTTGAGAGGGGGGTTTAGGGGCTTGCCCCCAACGTATGGTAATAAAACGAAATTTCATCTTTTACTTAATAATATTAGGTATTACTCTATTCGTAGGTGTTCTATTCATCTACAGTTCTCTCTTTGCAATCAGTGACATCAAAGAGATAAACCCAGATCAAAAATTTCAAACATATATAATCGCCTTAATTCTCGGCTTTTTAGGTGCGATAATTGCTTTTATGTTCAGTGATATGTTTACAAAAAACAAGCACATTATGATTGCTCTTTTTGTATTTTTAAATCTCATTTTAATTATCGTTTTATTCACTCAACCTATCGCAGGTGTGAAAAGATGGATGAACATTGGTCCTTTCCAATTTCAACCATCAGAACTTGCAAAACTCATTATTCCTGCTTTCTTAGCTTTTTATTACACTCAAATACTTAATAAAAAGAATCTACTAATAAATGTAATTTTCCCTCTTTTAGTATGTGGTTTTAGCATATTCTTAATCTTTTTGGAACCAGATCTCAGTTCTTCCCTTATAATTACAATGTTAACCTTAATAACGATGTTTTTGGGAATAAGAGATAAAAAGGTTATGTTGTTCTTCATTATTTTTACCTTGATTATCGTCTCTGTTCTTTTTATCTTTAAGGATAATCTTCTCCAGACCTACCAAATTTCAAGATTGACAAGTTCCGACGATTTTCAGAGTCAACGTTCGAGAGATGCCATTACAAATGGTGGGCTGATTGGTACAGGACCTTTTGCCGGTGAATTTAAATACTATGTTCCCGAATCTTACAGTGATTTTATCATATCTGTTATAGGAGAAGAATGGGGAAAATTAGGGATAGTGATGGTTCTAACTCTATTCTTTTTTCTATCTCATGAACTTGTGTATCTAGCTTATCTTACCAAAGATCACGGTACTTTCATATTCTGTGGAGCTACAGCTTCTTGGATCTTCATTCAAGTTGTCATAAACACGTTGGTCGGATTGGGAGTACCATGGATGCCAGTTACAGGGGTAACGCTTCCAATGGTAAGCTATGGAAATTCTTCTATGATAGTTACATTAACATCTATAGGGTGGGGACTAGGATTAATATATCATAATTCGGAGTTGACAAGCACAGATGGGGAAGAATAAAGAATTAAAAGTTGTTTTTTCGGGAGGAGGTACAGGAGGACATTATTACCCTGCTCTATCTGTTTTAAAATATTTAAATAAATATTATAATAAGTTAGAGGTAATATATTTTACTACAAAAGGAAGAATTGAAGAAAAAAAGTTGCCTACCGACTTTCCAAAAGCAAAGTTAATTCCTTTAAATACCAAAGGTCTAGAAAGGCCTTTATACAACTTTAAAAATATAAATAGAGCCTTTGAAGTTCTGAAGGATACACATAAAGTTGAAAAAATAATAAAAGAATTCAAACCTGTATTTGGATTTCTAACAGGTGGGTACGTAACTGTTCCCGTTGGTTTAGCTTTAAAAAAACAAAATATTCCTTTTTATCTTCATGAACAAAATTCAACACTTGGAATATCCAATAAAGTACTATCTAGATGGGCAAAAAAAGTTTTTGTAAGTTACGAGCAAACCAAGACGAACGACAAGTTTATTCTTACAGGCAATCCTGTAAGAACGCCTGAAAACGAAATACCACGGTCTTACTTGCTTAATTTTGGAATAAATGATCTAAATAAAAGATGTATATTAGTCTTTGGCGGAAGCCTAGGTTCAAACGAAATAGATGAATTAATGCTCAAAGTATACGAAAAAGAAAAAATTAACAATTATATACACATAACGAAAAACCCAGAAAAATTCAAACAATTTCCTAACGTTTTTACTTTTGAATATTTAGAAAATTTATATGAATTAATGGCTATCTCCGATGGAGTGATATCAAGGGCAGGAGCAACAACACTCGCCGAAATTCAGTTTTATGATCTCTCTGCTATTTTGATCCCATGGAAAGGTGCAGCAGAAAATCACCAATTAAAAAATGCTCTCTCTCTTCAAAAGAAGGGAAAGGTTGCAGTCTTCGATGAAGAAAATGTGGAAATTGATCGACTGATCAACTTTTTAAATTGTATCCAACCAAAAAATGAAGAATATATATACACACCTAAGATAAATAGAGCCACAGAAAGTATTGTTAATAATATCTTATGGGCGGGCTGCGGGGCGGAGGGGCGCTAACACAAGGTTTTAGAGTTTCTAAAGTCAATATTTGTATTCTCAAAAGGAGGTATCTATGAAGTATTACTTCTCCGGGATAGGTGGTATCGGTATGAGTTCCCTAGCCTTATACACAGCTTATAAGTATGGAATAAAAAACGTGATTGGATCGAACAACGAAATGAACGAAAGAGTAGAATACTTAATAAAAAAAGGAATAAAAGTCAAATTAAATCAGGATTCTGATCTTCCTGATATCGATTTTTTTATTAAATCTACAGCGATAAAAGATACTAATCCAGAACTCATGGAAGCCAAAAAAAGAAAGATAACTATTCTGAACAGAATGCAACTACTCAATTCAATATTACAAAAACATACCTCAATAGGCATAACTGGAACAGATGGAAAAACTACCACAACTGCTATGGTTTCTCAAATATTCAAAAACGCTGGTAAAGATCCGACAGTTTTTTTAGGTGGAATACATGATTCATTAGAAGATGGCAACTTTAGATATGGAAATGGAATAGTAATAGCGGAAGTCGACGAAAGTGACGGCTTTATAGAAGAAACAGAAACGGACTTTTCTATCATAAACAATCTAAGACCTGACCACTTAGAACACTACGATAATGAATTTGATAAATTGGAAAGTTCTCTTTATAAATTTGCAAACAACACTACAGAACTTGTTTTATTAAATGGAGACGATAACCATCTCACCAAATGGCATCTGAACGTAAAGAAAGTCTTATACTTTGGGCAATGTGAAAAGGCAGATTATACTATAAAAAACAGACGTCAATATAACGGGTATCAACTTTTTGAGCTTTATCACAAAAATACATACATTGGAGATATTACTTTAAATCTTCCAGGATTACACTACGCTTATGATGCACTAGCTTCAACCGCACTTTCTTTAGAATTCGGCATTGAATTTAACACAATAAAAGAAACTTTTCTTAGATATAATTCGGTTGGAAGAAGATTCAATATACTTTACGATAAAGATAATTTATCAATAATAGACGATTATGCCCATACACCTGACGAAATCTTAGAAACTATAAAGGCAACGAAAGAGTATTTCCCAAAAAGAAAAATAATAACCATATTTCAACCACACAGGTACACCCGTCTTTACTTCCACATAAACGACTTTATTGATGTCCTAAAATATTCAGATGAAGTATTAGTCTACAGAATATATTCTGCCTTTGAAGAACCCATAAACGGAGTGGATGAAAAAAAGGTTGTAGAAGCTCTTAATTCACAAGCTACTTTTTCCAAATATTATAATTCGGAAGATGAAATCATATCAGACCTTTTACAAGAAAAAAATGCTGTATTACTCTTTGTTGGTGCAGGAGACATAACAGAGATAGCAAAAAAATTATCAAAAAACAAAAAAAAACCTTGACATCTCATAATTTTTATGATAATATATTTCAGGTTTGAGATATTGCCCCCATCGTCTAGCGGTCAAGGACATTGGCCTTTCACGCCAAAGGCACCAGTTCGAATCTGGTTGGGGGCGCCATAACATAAACTAGGGTGTTTAGCTCAGTGGGAGAGCGTCTGCCTTACAAGCAGAAGGTCGCAGGTTCAAATCCTGCAGCGCCCACCAAGTTTAAGGATGGGCAGGTAGCTCAGTCGGTAGAGCAACGGACTGAAAATCCGTGTGTCGGCAGTTCGATTCTGCCCCTGCCCACCATACTAGTTTTTAGCTTAACGCTAGTAATCGGGTAGGAGGTAGATA
>NZ_AZRN01000025.1 GCF_002895565.1 Petrotoga mexicana DSM 14811 | reverse complement strand
ATTTAAAACGGTTTCGCATTTTGCTTCTTTGGTCTGTGCTTTGTTTTAAGTGTTAGATTAATTCAAGCTAAATACGTCATACGAGATTCCTATTCGTCTCGTGGGCTCTGAAATGTGTATAAGAGACTACTATGAGGAGTGATATCTTTTTTTATCCCTTTTGTCAAGTATCTCATCAACCATTTTTATTATACAGCCGCAAAACTTTGAGAAATTGTTAAAATTCAATTCAAATATGCATGATATAAGGATTGTGATTTTTAACACTTGTCTGTCGATCCCCTGGGATTTTTACCTTATTGGAGGTCGACAGACATTTTTTATACTTTCTTGCTTTTTTTATTATTGTATGATAAAATATATTACAGAAAAGATTCTAATTTTTAATTTAAAATATCGGGAGAATTGAAATGAGATTAAACGTTCAATTTTCTTTAAATAGTTTAATACTTCCATTAAATTACAATCATATCATTCAGGCTTTCATTCTTGATCTAATAGATAACGCCGAATATAGAAACTTCGTTCATAACGAGGGCTTTAGTTATAAGAAAAGAAAGTACAAATTGTTTTCTTTTTCAAGACTAAATGGAAAATTTAGCTTAAATCAAAAGGATAAAACAATAGAGTTTTTTGATAATGTTTCTTTGAAAATTTCCTCTCACGATAAGAATTTAATTCAGTATTGTGCAGACTCGCTTTTATTTAAAGACGATTTTGAACTATTAGGCCAAAAGATTCATGTAGAGAAGTTAGAGTATGATGATTTGGAAATAAAAAACGATAAAATAAAAGTAAAAACTTTATCCCCCATTACTGTTTATTCTACGATGGAACAAAATTCTTCAAAAAAGACAGTCTACTTTTCCCCCAACGATGATAACTTTTCAAAATTAATAAGAGAGAACTTAATAAAAAAGTATCTTGCCTACTATGATTCATATCTTCCAAAAGAAATAAGTAATGATGAATTCGTTATAAAAGAGGCTAATCAAAAAAGATCTAAAATGATCATAACAAAGTATAAAAATTTTATTATTAAAGGCTGGCATGGAACTTTTGTAATCCAAGGGAATCCTACTTTGTTGAAAATTGGTTATGATTCTGGTTTTGGAGCAAAAAACTCCCAAGGATTTGGATTAGTCGAAGTTATATGATTATGGATAGAGGGTGATAATATGGGTTTTATCGATGCCGTTTACACTGTTGGGAAAGAGTTTTCATCAAAAACTTATGAAATAACAGATTATCTAACCGTACCCGTAAGAATAGATGGATCAAAAGAAATAAGAATTTATTTAAAAGTATCAAATTACAATGCTTTAAAATTGCAAAGTGAAGAAGAAAATACGATTATACCCCTAAAAATTGAGGGTGTTTCAAAAATTGATGAAGTAGATTTTTTTGCCGGTAACAAAGATGAACAATATAAAAAACTTAGGTATTTGTACAAAGAACCTCCAGGCAGTAATACTGCGTGGCGTTACTCTCCTGTTTTGAGGTTATCAAAGCCGAAAAATAATAAAGAAAAGAATCGTGATGCCTTCTTAACTGGTTCTAAATCGTATATAAGCAAAATTGAAAAAATGATTCAAGATTTCGAAGATTTAGGATTTTTTGAAAAAGGTTCTGTTCAAAAAATAATCAATGACTTATCTAATAATGATTTTGTTGACCGGTTCTTAGAGTGTTACAGTGATCCAAAGGCTTCGTATTTAATTGTTTTTGGCGTTGAAGATGATGGAGGATTTCTTTATCCTGGAGAAGTTAAGCTGTTTCAACAATATTTTTTAAAGAAGTTAAACGACGAACTGATTAAGAAAAATGTTTCAAAAAAAGGTGGAATTTGTGATTATTGTGGTAAGGAAAGCGATATTTTACTTAATTTCGATATGATTTTTCCTTTTGCTACTTTTGATAAGGTGAATTTCCTTCCTGCCATAAATAAAAATTTTTCTAACAAGGTTTACAAATATTGTAAAGAGTGCTTTAAGACTTTCTCTAACGCCAAAACTTACATAGATTATAATTTTGTTGATCAATCTATTATAAATAATATCCAGATCTGGATAATACCCGAATTTTTTACAACGGATACAAACATCCGGGATGATGCTTTCGGTGATTTAAAGAATTATTTTTGGAGTGATCAGTATACAAAAGAAAAAGATCTTTTGGATTATATCACAGATCCTGATTATATGGATAAACCGTACACCGCTGTATTTCATTTTCTTTTTCTAGAACAAAACCAAGCACAACTTGTAATACATCAAATGATCGAGGATGTACCTTTAACAAGGATACAAAAATTACAAAAAGTTTGGGAAGAGACGGTAAATCTCTTTTCCCAAAAGAAAAAGAAAGATACTCAACTTTCTGTTGCATTTAAACACATATATCGAACCCTTCGCCATTTAGTTTTGAAAGAAGACGCTGAAGAAAAAGTTATGAGAACACTGGCAATGGAAATTATTGGAAAAATTTTAAGTGAAGAAAGAGTTGAAACCAAAACTATAAAACAAAATTTTGTTGCAAGAATTCCTAAATTGATGAACGACAAAGTCCAAAATGATTATTTTAATCTTACTTTGAATGACTTTTTGTTACTGATTGAATTTTTGAACAACTACAATAAAACCTGGGGGTATTCATTATGAAAAGACATTTGGAATTCCTAGATAAGTTTTCTGATAAATTTTTGCAGAGCGACTTTGGAAAAGGGACACTTTTATCTGGAGTAGTTTTGGGGTTTGTGGCGTATAATCAAACAAAGGGGGAAAAAGGAGAAAGTGGTTATTCAAACGCAAAAATTCAAGATTCTCCATTGTACAAGCAGTTAAATTTTGGAAGATTAAGTTTAAGAGATATAAAAAAACATCTATCAAGAATACCAGAACTTATAAAAGCGTACAAGATTGAACCTTCCTTCCTGGTTGAAGATTTAGCTGGTTATTCCCAAGAACTATTACTGAATTCTAAGGGAAAGGATTTAGGGATCGATGGAAATTTTGCTTTTGTGACAGGTTTCATGAACTGGAGAAATTACTTCTGGGAAATATACAAAGATTACACAAAAGAGAAAGAAGTAGTAGAATTAGAAATAGAAAAAACGGACAAGGGGGAAGACCAAGATGTTTAACGGCAGAAAAGAACTTCTGTTTTTATACTCTGTAAAAGATGCGAATCCAAACGGTGATCCATTGAATGCAAATCATCCAAGATACGATGAAGAAACAGGCCAAGTTTTAGTATCTGACGTTAGAATTAAAAGAACTATCAGAGACGAATTAATGAGAATGGGAGAAGATGTTTTCATTGATGGAGAACCAAAATCTTTAAAAGAAAGATTCGAAGAGCTCAAAACAAAATTGTCTACCACAAAAGGAGATGAAACTCTAAAGAAATGTATCGATACAAGACTTTTCGGTGTAACATTCGCATTGGGTAAGGAAAGTTTTGCATGGACTGGACCTGTCCAATTTAAATGGGGAAGATCTTTACACAAAGCAAAAGTTGAATTTGTACAAGGAACCGGCGCGTTTGTCACTAAAGAAGGTGGAGAACAGAGAACTATAAGAAATGAATATATAGTTCCTTTTGCATTGATTGGAACCTATGCAATTGGAAATCAATATGCATCTGAAAGGACACAAGCAACAGACGAGGATTTCAACAAACTTACACAAGCTGTTTGGAATGGAACCAACAATTTAATCACAAGGAGTAAAACTGAGCATAGATCTCGCTTTTTGATGGAGATTGTGTACCAGCCTAATTTCAATGGATTAATTGGTTCTTTGGATGAAAGAATAAAATTAACCAAAAGAGATAATTCTTTGTTAGATGACGATGAACAATTGGCAATCCGAAATATTCAAGACATTGCTCTCAATTTGAAGGAAATATGTGATAAGGTTTCTTTACTCAAAGATAATATAGAAAAGATAATAATTATCAAGGATCCTGACTTGGAAGTACAATATATTGATGATCTAAAAAGTATTTTGGGAGAAGATAAAGTAGCTATGGAATTGAGGTGATACAATGGCCCTTGTTTTTGATATTACAGGGGAGTATGCTATGTTTCGCAAATTTTATACAACCACTTCTTCCGCATCTTATCCCTTCCCACCACCAACAGCTGTTGGAGGATTGATTGCGGCTATAATTGGAGTAGAGAACAAATCGGAAAATAAAGCTCATTTGGCTTCTTATTGGGAATCATTGTATGGAAACAGAATCGCCATTTCAATACTGTCTCCCACTCAATGGTTCACCACCAGTATAAACTTGTGGAATAATAAAGACCCAAAAAAGGGTATTCACAATATTATAAAACATCAATTTGTAAAAAGACCAAAATATCGAATTTATGTAGAAGGTCCTATAGAAGAAAAATTAAAACCTTTTCTTGAAGAAGGTAGTTTTGTTTTTACCCCATATCTTGGTACCGCATATTCATTTGCAAATATTCATTACATAGGATCTTTCAACCCGCTAAAGATCGAAGACGATGAGGCAAGAATAAAAAGTATCATACCTGCAGATATTAAGCCCAAAATTAATCTGAAAAAAACTCATGGAATCTTTAAAGACATTGTCCCTCTACAAATGGACAAAGAAAGAGGCCTTACTAAAAGCTTGTCAGTTTTTTACCCAGCCAATATCGATACGGGAATTTTTGTTGATAATCCTGAAGAGATAGGGGGAGTCTTAGTTGGAAACGACGAAATTGTTTGGCTTCCTGAATGGTCAAGAAAGCCATCCGGGTAAACTTCTTAAAGATCATTTAAAAGGAGTATTTGAAAAATCCAAAGAGATATCAAATTTTCATGGAGACAATGAATTAGTCGAAACACTAAAACATATCTGTCTAACACATGATGTAGCTAAATCACATGTTAAATTTCAAAAATATTTAAAGACAAAAAAAGGTCATTATCCGCACTCTGAGCCTTCTTCTTACTTAACTTTTATGCTTACAAAAGATATCTTTCAAGCTGAGATTGTTAGAAGACATCATTCATACCAGCTAAATTTTGAAGATATAATGTCTTTTTGGAGAAATTTAAATTATCAAGACGTGATAAAAGCATTAGAAGAATTCCTTGATCTAAGCAAAATTGAATATCTAACAGAAAAAGAATGGAAAAGATTAATATTTCAATCTTGGCATTCACAGTATCTTTTAAATAAGACGGTTAAGGCTGAAGATTTATGGTTTAATACGAGAATCGAGAATTCAATTTTTATAACATCTGATAGGCTAGATGCGTTAAATGTTGATAGGATCAATTTTGATAAAATTTCTTATCAACAAGATAGGTTCGACAAATTTCTTGAATCACTTCCAAAGAACCATTTAAGCGATTGGAAAAATGAAATTCGAGAAAGTACATTATCAAACGTTGATACAATTTCAGAACCAGGTATCTATACCATAACGCTCCCTACTGGAGCAGGAAAAACTATAACGGGATTGCAAGCATCGATGAAGTTAGCAAATAAACTTTCTCTTAAAACAATTATTTATGTATTACCGTTCATAAGTATTGTTGATCAAAATTCCGAAGTTGCAAAGAACATATACGACAAAGTGCAAGAAGACCATCATTTGGTAAGTGCATCAAAGGAAAAAGAAGATTTAGATAATTTAGAAAGGTTTATACTTTCTTTTAGATACTTCAAAGAACCACTCATTGTTACAACCCTCGCAAAGTTTTGGGAAGTGCTTTATTCTCCTAATGCCAACGATTCTATGAGTTTTCATAGGTTAAAAGATGCGGTAGTTATTTTGGATGAACCTCAGTCGATCCCTCCAGAATATTGGCAAGGATTTGGGGAAACCATGTCTTTTCTTTCAAAAAAGATGGGAACTTTTTTCATTTTAATGACCGCTACACAACCTAAAATGGCAGAAGGTAAAGAGTTAGCCCCCAAGAGTTCTTTCCCAAAAAACAGGCACTCTTACAACATAATTAATAAAAAAATATTTCTTTCAGATATAAAGCAATATACAAAAGAGAGAGCTGACAACCCGTCTCTAATTATTCTTAACACAAAAAAAGAAGCGCTAAAAACTTTTATCTTACTCCGAGAACATTTGAAAAATAACCTTTTCTTTCTTTCAACTTGGGTAATTCCTAAAGAAAGGCTTGACAGAATTAAACAGATCAAACAGTTGGAAAATAAAAACTTGCCAAGAAATCTCATATCTACCCAAGTAGTAGAAGCCGGAGTGGATTTGGACTTTGATTATATCTTTAAAGATTTATCCCCCTTTGACAGCATAGTCCAAGCTGCTGGAAGATGTAATAGAAGAATGCTAAAAGAACTTGGCACAGTAACGGTTGCTGAAATAGTAGACGATGAAAGTGATAATGAAAGATCGTATGCTTCTTATGTGTACGATAGCATATCGCTAAATAATACAAAAGAAATATTTGCCTACAAAAATAAATTTTCAGAAAACGAAGTTCAACAACTACTAGATAAATATTACAAGGCATTGTCAGTTAGCAAATATCAAAAAGGTCCATGGTATGACATAAAAGAAGGAAATTGGAGTAATTATAAACCTCTGATAGAAGAACATTTATACGAGGATGTGGTGTTTGTAGATGTGGATGGAACAGTTTCAAACAAATTATATGAAGTTGAAAGTTTGGAACATAGTTTAGAAAATTACGAAAGAAAAAAACAACTATGGAAAGAAATTCAAGATTATTCTATAAATGTTCCTCACAAAGAACTAGAAGAATGGGAAACCCATTATAATGAAGTATTCCTAGAAGAAGATAAAAAGCTTGTGTATAAAGGTAATGGAGTTTGGTTGATTACGCAGTTAGGCATTGGGGAAATTTATTCTGAAGAAGTAGGGTTTATTCCGTATGAATTGAAAGAGGATTTTTATGGATGACAATATCATTACAGGATATTCAGTTTTAGCTTATTCAATATGTCCAAGAGAAGCTTGGTTTGTTTTAAGGAGATTCACTCCTGAACAAGATAACCCTTACATAGAACTAGGAAGGTTTTTACACAAGAATTCTTATGAAGGGAAAGGTGAAAAAGAAATAAAACTTCCAGGAGCAGTGATTGATTTAATTTGGAATGATAATAAGTGTACCATAGTTGGAGAAATCAAAAAATCCTCAAAGTCTTTTAAAGGAGCCAAAATCCAGTTATTATATTATTTAAAATTATTGGAGGATATGGGCGTTCAAGCAAAGGGGGAAATTCTGTTGCCAAAAGAAAAAAAGAGAATTCCCATTGTATTCGATGAGGAAGCCAAAAAAGAAATACAAGATATACTTCTTAAACTCAATGAATTAATTGAATCGCCTGTTCCACCTCCACCAAAATGGATAGGGATGTGTTCAAAATGTGGCTTTGCAGAATTATGTTGGGCGGGAGAGGAATAAATTGAAACCTATTTATATATTTCAAAGTGGAACATTAACTAGAAAAGGAAACACACTAGCCTTTAAAAGTGAATCTGATGAAAAAACTAAGTACTTCCCAATAGAAAATATTTCAGAAATAAAGATATTTGGAGAAATAAATATAAATAAACGACTTCTTGAATTTTTGTCCGCCAATAACTTACCGCTCCATTTTTTCAACCACTATGGTTTTTATGTTGGAAGTTTTTATCCATATGAACATAATACAAATGGAATAACAATAGTTAAACAAGTAGAGCACTATATCTCTTCAGAAAAAAGATTAGTTTTAGCAAAAAAGTTTGTGGAAGGAGCTATGCAAAACATCTTAAAAATTGTTCAATATTATGAAAGAAAAAGCGATTTTGAAGTAAAACGGTATTCGCAAAAAATGGAAGAATTTATTCAGAATATTCACCAGATCAGTTCTATTAATGAATTAATGGCACAAGAGGGAAATTATAGAGAGATTTATTATAATTTTATTGATAACAATATAATCTCAAATGAAGATTTCAAAATGGTTGTCAGAGAAAAAAGGCCCCCTACAAATTATATGAACACTCTTATCAGTTTTGGGAACTCTTTAATGTACTCTACAGTTTTAACGCAAATTTATCAAACACCATTAGATCCTAGAATTGGCTATCTTCATTCAACTAACTTTAGAAAATTTTCTTTGAACCTTGATATAGCTGAAATATTTAAGCCTATTGTGGTAGACAGAACTATTTTTAACCTTGTGAATAAAAAAATAATTAATGAAAAACATTTTAAAAAAATTCAAGGTGGTATTCACTTGAACGAAGAAGGCCAAAAAAATTTTATAAAAAATTATGAAGAACACTTAAGTACAACTTTAAAACATAAAAAATTAAAAAGAAATATTACCTACAGAACATTGATAAAACATGAGGCTTATAAAATTTTAAAACATCTGATCGAAGAAAAAGAATACGTTCCTTTTACGATGAGGTGGTAAAAACGTACGTAATTATGGCTTATGACGTTAATGAGAAAAGAGTTGCAAAAGTTTTAAAAAAAGCGAGACAATACCTGAACTGGGTACAAAATTCCTTGCTGGAAGGAGAAATAACAAAAGCAAAATATGAGATCTTAAAACAGCAGATAAGAAAAATCACAAAAAAGGACGAAGATAGCATTACTTGGTACATTTTCGAATCTCGAAAAATTTTTATCAAAGAAACTTATGGAGTGGAAAAAGGAGAACCTGATGACTTCATTATTTAAAGAGTGAGATTTTTAGAAGTACATTTATTTGGAATTCATGGCATTAGTATAAGATTAGCCTTCTACAACTACTTCAATATTCTTTTTGCTCTTCTACTGTAATACTTAGAATATTTTTCTTTATTTGGTTTATTGTTTCTTCATTTGTATTTTGATCTTTTCTTCTAGTCTTTTATCAAAATCTTTTCCAAACCTTTGATTTAGAATCTCAATTATTAATTCTTTTTTTTCTTCAAGTTTCCCTTTTCTTTCACCTTCTTTTACACCTTCAATTTTACCTTTTTCACGCCTTCTTCAAATAACGAGGCTCATATCTTTGTCGTTCGTATCACCTCTTTCAGTTTGTTTATGTACTCTTCCCTTACACAATTGTAAGAGAAGTGACCTCTAATTCAAATACAAAATCTATGTTTCTGTCTGATACTTTTATTACTGGTAGTTCTGTTGGTTTTACCGAGATTATCTTTGGTAAGTTTAGTTCATAATATTCGAGAAGTTTAGAGCATGGATTATTTTAATGGAGTGGGATGTTTCCATTCCTTATAGGTAGGATAAAAAGTGAATCATCAACTTGATTTCCATTGTTTATTTCAACAAAGTTTCCATTCCTTATAGGTAGGATAAAAAGGCATAAGATAGCTATAAATACTATATCATAAAAAATTACGATTGTCAATCAAAACTTTGCTTTTTTATTATCGTATGATAAAATATATTACAAGATATACCTTGATTTTTAATTTAAAATATCAGTAGCATTGAAATGAGATTAAACATTAAATTTTCATTCCATAATCTAATATTTGAATAATTGTTTAATTTTGCTTTCAATGGATTTTTTGTATTACTTTATTACTATGCTTTCTACTCTCATCTCATCCAACCTTTTTATTTCTAGCTCTTCCTTCAGTAGATTAATCACATACCTTTCTAATTCTGAAAATTTAGGGTTATTTATATCTCTCACTTCTTCGCTAATAAACAGTTCTTCCTTGAGTTGCATTGGTCGAGCAGTAAGAACATAGATCCTATCCGATAAGAGAAGTGCATCTCTAATATCGTGAGTAACATAGATAACCGTCTTTGATTCTTTCTCTAAAATGTCTTTTAAACTGTCTATGAGCACAAGACGCAAAGGAAAGTCGATATCTGAAAAGGGTTCATCCATTAGGATAATGTCCGGGTCTATAGCTAAAGCTCGAGCAACCGAAACCCGGCTTTTCATCCCTCCACTAAGCTGAGCAGGATAATAATCCTTGAATTGGGTAAGCTCCATCAAATTTAAATAATGCAAGGCAATTTCCTGACGTTCAACCTTATTCGGGATGCGATCCTTTAAAACAAAGCAAATATTATCTAACACAGTTTTCCAGGGAAGAAGTCTTGGCTCCTGAAAAATAAACCCAAGGTTATCAAATTTTCTCTCAACTGTTCCTTTATTTACTTCTTCTAAGCCAGCAATAATACGCAGAGTAGTGCTTTTTCCACAACCTGAGAGACCAATAAAAGAAACTACTTCTCCTTCTGGGACTTTAAAATTTAGATCTTTAATTACTTGCAAGGAGCCAAATCTCTTATGTACTCCGGAAAACTTTACCAATGTTTTTCTTTTCTCCTTCATTTTTTATTTCGCCTTCTCACGGTCTCTGTCTTTATTGTTCTATTTTGAAAAGGTTTAATTAATAAATATTCGGTAGCAAGGCCTAAAACAACAATAACAATAGTATATGCGAATACCTTATCCGTTTCTAAATTAAATCGAGCCCAATTAAGTTCATTTCCAATACCTGACATACTGCCAAGGAATTCTGCCATTACTACTCCTCTCCAGGCTAATCCAAATCCAACAGATAGTGCTGAGAAAAAGGGCCCACTAATAGCAGGTAAATAAAGGTCGTGGAGCTTAGTTGATGTTTTTACTCCAAAAGACTGACTCATTTCGCGAAGAGAAGAGTCTATATCTCTGATTCCCTGATCTAGATGAATAGTAATAATGGGAACTGCGATAGACATAATAACAAATATTGGAGGGATAGCCCCCAAACCAAACCAAATAACAGCTATAATTACCCATACAACGGGAGGCATGTTTTCAATGATTACAATTACAGGCCTAATTGCTTCATGAATGCCATTAATTAGTCCCGCCAGTGTGCCAAGTATTCCTCCTAGAAGAATAGAAAGGCTTACACCTATCAGCACCCTACTTACCGTATGAATAAGCGGGAGCCATATCTCTCCACTAATAACCATTTGGCTAAGCGTTAAAAAAACTCTTTCTACCGAAGGAACGATAATTGGGGGAAAAAACAAAGAAAGTAATTCCCACATCCCAAGGAGGACAATAATTCCTGATAATCTTTTAAGCCATTGTAAAAACTTAAGTTTCGTTCTAATCATCAGAATCATCTTCTTCTGGAAGCGATATTTCAGCTTTGTAATAAATTCCTTCATCAGGAATAGGGAACCCTAAGCTTTCAAGATAAGAAGGCATGAGCGGCTTTACATCTTCTACTTCTATGAAGTCCAACTTGAGACGTCCAGACATGATAGAATCTTCAACAGCTTTTGAAGGAAATTCAGCGCCAAAGTACTGTTTAAAACATTTGGAGGTAAAATTACCAACTTCTTGAGGGTGTTTTATAGCGTAATCATTAGCCTCATCAAAGGCATCAATGAACTTTTCTACAGCTTTCTCCTTACCTTCGATGTTCGAAACTACTACCCAAAGCCCTCCTATAGGGATTTCCTCACCTTTTTCCCAGCCGGAGATACTCTTTACAAATCCTTCTTGGCAATCTATCGCCACATTCATCTTTCCACCAGAGGCGAGGACTAACTGAGAAATGTGGGGTTCTGGAAAAACCGCGGCATCTGCTTGCCCGGAAAGAATGAGCCTTTTTATTTCACTTCCGGGCAAATACTTTATATTAAAATCTTTATCAGGATCATAACCTGCTGCTTTCATTGATGCTCGAGCAATGATGTCAGGCGACCCTCCTCTAAAATCAATATAAACATCTTTTCCCTTGAGGTCTCCCCAATCGGAGACGTCTTTTCCAGCAACCACATAAACTGCCTTCCAGACATAAACTCCCACTAATCTAATGTTTTCAATTACCTTTGCGTACATCTTTGCTCCACCAGTAGCAGAATAAAGGGCAATATCAACGTCTCCTCTCTTAGGATATTCTTATGTTTTTTCATCCATACCAAATTAAGAGAGTACCCAATGGAGAGATTTACTTATGGGGTTTCTAACAGAAGATGGTAATAGTTGAAAATCAGACAAGAGTAACATAAGAAAAGATAATAAAGTTATGCTACATTACAAAGAATAGGTAGAAAATCATTGTAATCATCTTTATTGAAAAATATATTCTCATTTTATTTCCCCGGAGCTGTGATATGATGAGTGCTCCGGGGAAGAAGATGTTAACAAATGTCTTGCCTTCAGGAAGTTTCGTCTCTTAAACCAGACTTGTTACACCGTAAGCGGGACTGAACGATGGATCGACTAAAGAATATCCAAGTGTATCAACACGCTTTCGTTTTCTCAGAAGTGACAAAAGATATCCCGCACCGCTGATATCTCGGACAAGCACAAAGCCATTTAGTTTTCCATCTTGCAGATAAACTTTCCTTAGGATCCCATTCTTTTTGTATTTAATTTCATCACCTTCAAGTGCCCCTACTACAATGATCTTGAAGCTTAACTCCTTAAGAGAATTCATACTTACCTGTTTTTCGTAGTCAAAATCATAACCAAGAATGTTCATGGCAACCGTTTGTCCGTGACTTACCGCAACTGGGTAGAGGCCATGACTTTTGGACTCACCAGTAACCAGATCAATCGTTTTAGCCACATCTCCACAGGCATAGACATTTTTGTCGTTTGTTCGAAGTTTACTGTCAACGGATATACCATATTCGTCGCAATCGATTCCGCTACCACTGAGAAAATCCACATTCGGCTTTACCCCTGTAGCAGCAATGAAGATATCTGCATCTATCCGTCTCCCGTCAGTCGTTTCCAACCCAATTATATGATCGTCGCCAAAGAATTTTGCTGCCTCTGTATTTAGTAGGGGATTCACACCCTGAGACCGAAGGTCTTCAAGCACATATTCGGACGTCTCCGGGTCGAGGAGCCTGGGCATGATCCATCCCCGTCGGTTCAGAACTGATGGAGATATACCTATTTTGCTTAAACAAAGGGCAATTTCGACACCGATAAAACCACCACCGACTATTACAGCACTTGCTCCGCCCTTACGTGCCATCTCCTTGATTCTGTCTGCCCCTGCAAGGGTCTTGAAATTTAGAAGGTCTCTCCGATCAGCCCCCTGAACTGTGGGTGGAATGTAAAGAGAACTTCCAGATGCAATTACCAGAGTATCATAGTCAATAATTCTATCTTTCTCGGTCCGTACCCGCTTTACATCTGTTTCTATCTCCATAACCCTTTCACCGGGAAAACACTCAACTTCGTTTTCGACACAGAAGTTCCTACCGTGCCAGAAAAGGATCTCTTCATTGTCCCGAATAAGATATTCTCCAAGAGCCGCAGGAGAGTAGGGGGGAACCTCTTCAGCAGAAAGCATGATAATAGTACCTTTAAATCCCTGCTTCCTGAGATTCGATACCACGGAAACACCTGAGGGCCCGGATCCAATAATAACAACAGTTTTATTCATTTTGATTCCCTCACTTGTCTTTGGATGTGAGTTCCAAAAATAATCCTTTTACTGCGCTTATATAAGGAGAGGAACCTTCCAACAAAGGTCCAATATCCGGTTCGTTTTTATACACCTGCTCATCAAAGGGTAAATAATGTATTGACTGAAAATAATTCTGTCCTTCAATAAAACGAAGCACCTTTTCCCGGTCCGCATCGTCTCGAACTTTATTGACCGCAAGATAGATTCGTTCTATTCCAAGTTGCTGTGAAAGTTTTGCTGAATGCAGTGCAACCTGGACGGCATTGAAACTCGGCTCCGTCACAATAACAGCATTTTGAAACCCTTCCGCAAGAGCTCGCCCGAAATGCTCAACACCTGCCTGGGTATCCATGAGAATAACTTCTCCCTCACGCAACTTGATATAACCCACAATCGCATCGAGAAGAGCATTCTCGGGGCATAGGCAACCTGTTGCTGCCTGGATCACACTTCCAATGACCAACAGGTTTATTTTTGAATTGATTTTCATACCGAAACGCTTAACAACATCCGAAACATCAGGATTCAGGTTGAGCATTACTCCCCATCCCTCCCCCGGACGGGCGCCTGTCTTTTCCTCGATATAATCCAAATTTTTTGACACCGGCACTATTTGGTCCGCTTTTTCTATAGGAAAACCAAGCGAAAATGCCAGATTTTGCTGAGGGTCTTCATCTACTGCAAGAACATTATATTTATGTTGGGCAAAAAGATGTGAAAGAACAGCCGTAAGTGTAGTTTTTCCTGCTCCACCCTTACCTGTTATGACAACTCGAAAATCATGATTTTTTTCTAAACTCTTTTTTTTCAACTCATTTGCTACTTCAAATAATTGTTTACGCCTTTCTTCACTCGATGCACTCATATCCCAAGGTCCTTTCTCTTTGAATCGATATGTTTCTCAATAAGATCTGCCGCAGCCACAGGACCCGGTTCTACAGCATAGGTAGCACCAACAACATCATTTAGACCCGAAGTAAGTAGATCGATTACATTCTTGCTGCCGAAGATTTTCGGGGGTAGCCCCAGAACAGTATACACACCGGAAGCTACAAAGTAGGACGCAATCGAGACGGCCTTCTGTGAATACCATTCAGGTGCAGCTCCGGCAAGAGGTAACTGATCAATTCCAACATTCAAAGCTTTCGCCAGTTCGGCGGCAAGCACGAGGATACGGGAACAATCAACACAGGAACCCATGTGCAGAACTGGAGGAATTCCCAAAGCATGACATACACTCTTCAGTCCATCACCAGCGAGATCAGCCGCTTCTGGGAGGAGGAGTCCAGCTTTGCCGGATGCAATAGCGGCACAACCAGTTTCGACAACCAAAATGTTCCGCTTGATAAGTTCCTTGCCAAGAGTAACATGTCCATAATCTTGTTTTATCTTTGGGTTATTACATCCGACCATCCCAACAGCCCCTTTGATACTTCCGTTGGCAATAGCATCGATGAGAGGCTGGAAGGTACCACCAAGTGCCTTTTTAATCGCCTCAACTGAGAACCCTGCCATCATCTTTACAGGCTTGGCTGGAATTTTTACTCGGTCAGGATTCCGTTGTTCATAGGTCTCAATCGCCAGTTTTACTATGTTCTTTGCTGTATCATAGGCTGTCTCAGGATGGAACTCCATATGAACGGCCCCGGGAACCTTTGATTTTTCGCTAGTTGAAACGATTTTAGTGTGGAAACAACTTGCTACCTGAGTGATAGAAGGGAAGATACATTGATAATCAATTATCATCACGTCTACAGCGCCAGTAGCGAGGGCCAGTTCTTGATTGAGTAAATTCCCAGCAATAGGAATACCTCGACGCATCAAAAGCTCATTTCCCGTGCAGCACATTCCAACGAGGTTAATCCCTTTGGCTCCTTTTTGTTTCGCTAGATCTACCATCTCTTGTTCCTTGACAGCCTTGACAACCATCTCCGAGAGAACTGGATTGTGCCCATGAAGAACAATATTTACCATATCTTCCTTGAGTGTACCTAGATTAACCCAAGATTCCTTGATCTCAGGTGTGCCAAAAAGGATATCCGATACTTCCGTGGCCATCATTGAGCCACCCCAGCCATCGGAGAGTGATGCTCGAAGCCCATGAAGCAGAATATTTGCATAATCTGCACCTACACCCATGTGAATTCGGTGCATTGCCTCAACAATTTCCCGATCTACGCTTCTTGGAAGGATCCCAGCTTTGGCCCATTTATCTTGCGTGGGCTCCGGTGCCCGCTTACTTAGATCAATACTGTTTTTAATTGTTCCATATTCTTCAAGAAAGCTCAGGGCAATATCCTTGGCAATATCAGTGTCGTTTCTCCCCTCTGTAGTGATACCAATCTCTTTTGCAACGGTGTAGAGCTTTTCTTTGTCGAGAATTTCATATCCCTGACTCTTACCTTCTGCGGTCATCAGAAGAGTTTCTACAACCTCACGTCCATGATCCGAGTGGGCTGCAGCCCCAGTTACTAAGTCATCTAATAGGTTTCTAGCGACAATAAGATCTGCATCAGCACCACAGACCCCACGTTTGGGACCATCCTTTTCAAACGGATCAATACGACAGGGACCCATTGAACAACGGTTACAGCAAAGCCCAAGTTGACCAAAACCGCACTGGGGCTGTTGCTTTTCCAACCGATCCCAAGCCGTTTCAATACCCTCTTCCAATGTTCGTTCAAGGAGAGGTTTTGCACTTTCGTCTATTGTACGCTCCTCTACCTTTAGTTTAATTAATGACTTATCCATCGTTTGCTCGCCCCCTTAATTTTTTCATTCACATTTATCTTATTTTGTGACGAAGGAAGAGGCCCAAGCTGGGCAACCTTCCGCTGCAACGCCCTGAAAGCTTTGATATTCTCAGGCATTTCCTCTTCTTTATATCCCTGAATTTCCCGCGTTAAGTTAAGAGAAATGCCCCTCTGTTTTTCAGCGATAATTTCATTGTACTCGCCAAATACCAGTGCATTCGTAACACAAGCTTCTACACAAGCAGGCTCTTTACCATTTTCAAGTCGAGAAATACAACTATCACATTTGTAGGCAACCTCATTTGGTAGATTGGGTCGTACCTGGTACTGAATAGCTCCGTAAGGGCAGACCATAGCACACATACCACAGGATATGCACCGTTCTTCCTGAACCTGAACTGTATCAGTTTTAACATCACGGAAAATAGCATTGACCGGACAGACCTCCATACACGGTGCTGGATCACAATGCTGACACTTGTTGGGAAAGGTCATTAAATCGACTCCAAGTTTGACGCTTATTCTTGGTTGTGGGCGCGGAACTTCGAAATACATGGAGAAAAGCTCTTTCCCTGAAGAATGCTCAATGGCACACGCCACCTCACAATGCCGGCAACCGATACACTTTTCTAGATCGATGAATACATTCTTCATACACTCCTCCCCTCCTTCTTTAAAATTTTGTTGTTACTCTCTTTGAAATTACTAGCAAATGGTAATAGTCTTATTCTGTAAAAATTCGTAATACTAAAAGACCTTAAATTTAAAAAATATAAATATATTATAACATACTTTGTTTGTTTTTTATAACAAAAAATTAGTTTACTTTTACGAAGTATGGGTATAAAAAATGAATTGTAAATTAAGGTGAAAAATACACCGCTAAAAATTAGAATGATAAAATAATGGAAAGACTTAATTCAACCTCAGCTTAATTACCTAACATTTTCCTAAACAAAAACAGCTGATTTGAGAAATTCAACGGAAGTTCTCTCTAATTCATCGAAGAGATGAAAGCTAACTTGTCGCTCATACTATATATAACCCTTTTCGAAAGATATAAAGCCTAAGAAGTTCAGTTTTTAGTGGGTTGGAAAGCTTTACAAGTTTTGAAGTATCTACTCTTATCTTGTATATTTTTAACAATATACTTTCTGCCTTCGTATATAACTATATCCTTCCCTTACGTTCCATTCCTCATCTGTCGACCACATTGTATTTTTATCTTATAGCAGGTCGACAGACTTTTTTGATATTAATTTCTTTTTTTATTATTAGGTCAAATATGCGAATATAAATTCGTATAGAGTTTAGTTAAATTATTTATTCACTGTTAACTTTGTATAATAATTCGATTCTAAACTCCCCAGTTTATTTAATAAAGATGATGAACTATTTACTAATGTCAATCAAAAGTTGATCAGTTATCAAAAATTAATTTAAGGAGCTCACCATCCATATCCTACGGCAAAACCGAACCCCGGAGATGTGATTGGTTGTATTGGCGCACCAAAAATCGCATTTACACCAGCAGAGATGTCGACCACAAATCCTCCGATACTTATCCACTGGTAACCTGCAACACCACCTACGAGGAGAAAACGCACAGAACCCTCTGTGTCGTAGATATCTTCCATCGCTGAGCCATATAGCACACTAACGCTTGGGGCAACGTAGAAACCACTTGGTGCAGTCTGATGTAGGTAGTTGCGATATGCCACACCACCGCCGAAAGTGCTGACTTGTGCAATAATGATATCTAAGGACTGTACAAGAGCGCTGACCTGGATCGAACCACTTGAGGAAAGTGGCCTTTCGTATGAAACGTTGTAGAAACCAAATAATGATCCAAGTGGGTTCGTGGTCAGGATCTGTGTAATTTGTTCTTCAGGAGCCTCAGTCATTGAATCTTGTGAAAATAGTGAAAGCATGCCTACCAACAATATCAAAGTTAAAATTAAACCCTTTTTCATTTTGTTCCCCCCTCGTGATTGTTTATACAACAAAAAAAACAGCACTAAAAATTTGTTTTTGATTTGGTTATTATTTTTTTGTAAAGATATACCCTAATACTACAATAGTATGCGGATGATTAGCTAAGGTAAGCTAAAGAAAGCAAGTTATTTTATATTATCATAAAAAATTAAGATTGTCAAACAAAACTTTGAGAGATTGTTAAGAATCAATTCATATACTTAAGATAAAAAGGTCGTGACGTTTAACACTTTTTTGAAGGTCTCCGTAAATATTATAACTTTTTTTGTTTTTGAATAATTATAATATATAATAATGTTAAAAGATCTTTGGAAAAAGAAAGGAGCCAAATATGGTAGAAATTTTCTTTGTAGGGTTAGGAGGATTTTTTGGAGCGATTAGTCGATTTTTGCTTTCGAGGTGGGTAAGCTTGAAACTTGAGGGTGTTTTGCCTTATGGTACTTTAATAGTTAATCTTCTTGGATCTTTTCTTCTTGGATTTATAATGACCTTTTTCCTAGAGAAAGGTTTAACTCATCCTTACCTTAGATTGGCAATCACTACGGGATTTATCGGTGCTCTGACTACTTTTTCAACCTTTAGTTATGAGACAGTTGTTCTTATTGAAGAACGAGATTGGTTCTTTGCTGGAATGAATATCCTTTCGAATTTGCTCTTAGGTCTTGTTTCTGTTATGGGAGGCATTATTCTAGCAAAGGCTATTAGCTAATTCCGTTTTCTTAATAAATTTATTTAAATTGCTAGGTAGTCCATAGAAAGGAGAAAATCATGCAATATTCAGGAGAAGGCAAGATTTTAAAAATATATATCGGTGAAACAGATAAATGGAATCATGAGCCACTTTACCACGTTTTAGTTAAGAAGTTTAAAAAGGCTGGGATGGCTGGTACCACTGTCATTAGAGGCATAGAAGGTTTCGGCTTAAATAGTAGAATAGAAAGTGCACATATTTTACAATTATCCTCAGATCTTCCTTTGATAATAGAAGTGGTAGATGAGGCTGAAAAGATTGAAAAAATATTACCTGAGGTCCAGGAATTAGTTAAAGATGGATTAATTACTGTAGAAGATGTAAAGGTAATTAGTTATTCTAGCAGTAAAAAAGTAGATAAAGAATAGTTTCTGATAATAAAATCTAGGTTATTAAAATTATTATAGCTAAGTCGTATTTACGATATAAAAACCCGGTGAGCATTTCCACCGGGTTTGAATATTTGTTATATATATATTTTTAAGAACACTTTGACCATCCGCAAGTGGTGCAGGTAACACAGCCTGATTCGTTTATCAGGGTATTTTTAGATAAGCAGCTTGGGCAGTATGCGTTGCCTTCTGAGTCTATATAATATCCTTTTTCGTATTTTAAGTCGTTGGCGTATACGAATTTTTCTACTTCTTCCCTGGTTTTCGGCGTTCCCGTTCTTATTACTTCATAATCTTCTATTTGAGATTCCCATAATTGGTTGAAATCGTTGAGGGCTTTGCTTATTTCTTGTGCCAATTCTTTACAATATGTTCCCTTAACTTTTTTTAATTGCTCAACTATTTCATCAGTTGAAACGCCTGCTCTTAAAGCTATGGATGATAATCTTCCAATAACCTCTGCAGTTTCTGTGCCATCTGATAGAAAGATTTCTACGGCTTCACCGCCATCATCAAAGGAGACGGTGACGTATACTGTTCCCGTGTCGTGTTTGAACTTTCGTGTGACGCTTCGTAAGGTTTCTTTTCTTGGCCTTGCTCTTAGTTTATGTTTTTCATCCAATACGAAGAATGTAACGTTTTTGCCTTGTGTTTCGGATGTTTCCTTTTCTTCTTTGGAAGCGGAGGTTAGAACTTGAGTTTCAAGGCTCCCATCTCTGTAAATAGTTAATCCTTTTAGGTTTAATTCTAATGCTTGTAGATAGATAGCTTTAACGTCTTCTATTGTTGAAGATTTAGGCATGTTTATAGTTTTAGAGCATGATGCATCAAGATAACTTTGAATTACGTGTTGGGCTAATAAATGATCTTTTGGTGGTATGTCCATTGAGGTTACAAATATTTTTTTGATTTCGTTTGGTATGCTGTCTATATTTTGAATGCTTCCTTTTTCAATGATTTCAGCTTTTAACTCTTCTGTCATGTTGGTGCCTATTTTTTCCATTAATATTGGATTTATGTAAGATAGGGGAACTCTGTCTCCTTCTTTGTTGGTCATGTATCTTACATAGGATAGTAAGAAATTTGGCTCAATCCCACTTGATGTATCTGCCAAGTTAGATATTGAACCTGTTGGGGCTATGGTGTTCGTTTGTACATTTCTTTTGTATTTTGTAGCTTCGCCTTGAAAATGTTGACGTATTTTTTCATTCCATGCTTTTATGTCTTCGTCTATTTCGTCATCCAACATGGGAAATGGTATGAAACCGTGCGGGTATTTGGATCTTTGAAAATCTGGGAAATTGCCCCTTTCTTTGGCTAATTCAGTACTTGCAACATGAGAGAAATACGCTAATTCAGCGGTTAATTTTGCCATGAATTTTCTGGCTTGTTCTGAGTTGTAAGGTAGCTCTTTTTTGTACAACGCATCTGCTAATCCCATTATTCCTAATCCAATAAATCTTTGCTTTTTAGACATTTCTTCAATTTCTTTTAGAGGATAGATGTTTGATTCTATGACGTCATCTAAAAATCTAACAGCCCAATATATTATTTCTTGGAATTCTGAAATATCATCCGAGTTTGGGTTTCCTAAATCCATGTCTTCAACTAACTTTGCAACGTCTATAGAACCGAGATTACAACTTCCAAAAGGTGGTAGTGGTTCTTCTCCACAAGGGTTTGTGGCGGTGACTGGGGTATGTTCACTCATTGCGTAGTATTGATTGTGTCTGCCAAGGAAGAGCATGCCAGGATCTCCCGTTTTCCATGCGTTTTCTACCATTTTGTTCATTAGATCGTTTGCCTTGATAGTCTTTCTTATGGATGATGCGGGATGTTCTAAGGTGAGATCTCCATTTTCTTCGAGCATTTTTTTGAATTCTTTTGGGTTGTCAATGTTCACTGAAATGTTGAAGTAATTCAAGACATTGTTGCCTTTGTTGTCTTTTTTGGAATTTATAAAGTCAAAGACATCGGGATGATCATACCTTAGTACAGCCATTTGAGCTGCCCGCCTTGCCCCACCTTGTTCTATCGTGGAAGCTGCTGTGTTGAAAACATGCATGAAGCTAATGGGTCCGGAGGATTTTCCCCCTGTTCCAGCGATAGAAGAACCTTTTGGACGTAAAACAGAGAAGTCGTATCCTACTCCTCCTCCATATTTCATTATTAAAGCAGCATTTTTTACCGCATCAAATATGGCGCTCATTGAGTCGTCCATAGGGATTACAAAACATGCAGATAACATGTTGTGTTTTGTTCTTGAATCAAAAATTGTTTTGTAGTCTTCTAAAGTTGTTTCTTCTATATCTTTTTTGAATAATTGTCTGTCCATTGTTTTGCCTGCGTTGAATATCGTTGGACTGTTTGGTAAGAAAATTCGAGATTTAATTAGTTGATAAAAATGCTCTTCTGCATTTTTTATTTCTTCTATATCACTGGTATAGTTTACTTCAGCTGCAGCAACATGTCTTGCAATCCTTTTTGAAACTTCATCCCATGTGCTTTCTAAATAATTCCCTTCGCCATCTTTTAAGAAATATCTGTCTTTTAATATGGTGATTGCATTCTTCGATGGTTCTTTTTGGATCCATTTATTTAAAACTCTCATGAAAATTACCCCCTTGAATCAATATATTGTACTTTTATATGATAACACGACAATATATTGAAATCAAGGGGGTCTATTAAAAATTTACAAAATCTTATTGAGGATATTTCACTAGTCCCATCAAGTAGTTTTTATGGGGCATGAGAGGATTGTTAGGTGTTACCCTTACATTTATTCCATATTCCCCCCTGTCTTCTATTTTAAATTTTACTGAGTATAGATATGTGTCTTTTTGTACTTCTTTGATGAGTTTCATATCGTACCGCCTTATGTTTGCTATTTTACCATCTTTTAACCTTGCAAATACAACTTCTGGTAGGATTGAGTCTGGACCTATACCTGGCAAGTATATTTCTGCTTGTACTCCTATTTCTTCTTCTGCATTTTTTACACCAGTAAGATCTTGATCGAGTTTGACATGTATTTTTATAGAGTCCCAATTTTCTTTTAATAATTTAACCCAACCGGCAAATTCTTTTGCCAATTTAAAGTCATCGTTTGAAAAACGTATGTGTTGCTCAAGAGCTGGCATATATAGTTTTTGAGTGTATTCTTTGAGCATTCTTGATGTGTTGAAGAAAGACGTGACACTTTTAATAGATTCTTTCATCTTTGATACCCATTCTTTTGAAACGTTAGATTCTTCTTTTTCATAGTACAGAGGCACTATTTGTTTTTCTAATTGGTTGTATATTGAAACACTGTCTATTTTATCCTGTAATTTCAAGTCTTCATAGTCTCTGTTGTCCCCTATGGCCCATCCATTTTTACCGTTGTATCCTTCAACCCACCAGCCATCTAAAACTGAGAAGTTTATAGCTCCATTCATTCCGGCTTTCTGACCTGATGTTCCAGATGCCTCTCTTGGACGTCTAGGATTGTTTAACCAAATGTCAACACCCGAAACTAAGTGCCTTGCCATATCCATATCGTAATTTTCCAGAATTATGACCTTATTTTGAAATTCTGGTTTTCGTGAGTATTCGTATATCTTTTTTATGAGTTCTTGACCCGGTTTATCTGCAGGATGAGCTTTACCAGCGAATATTAATTGTACGGGTTTGTCCGGATCGTTCAAAATCTTTTTTAATCTTTCTTCATCACTGAATATTAAATCTGCTCTTTTGTAAGTAGCAAATCTTCTGGCAAAACCAATAGTTAAAGCTTTTTCATCACCTATTTGATTTACTTCTTCAAGTTGTTCAACTGTTTCTCCATGTCTCGATCTTTGTGCTTTTATACTCTTCCTAATGTATTCTATTAACTCTTTCTTTAGTTGTTGGTGAGTTTCCCATAGTTCATGGTCAGGGATATTATCAATTTTTTCCCAAAGTTCTGGATCGTCAATCTTTGACATCCAGTCAGCACCTAGGTATTCTTTTAAAGATTCCTGTAATTTTGGGTTTAACCATGTGTCTATATGTACACCATTGGTGACATAGTTTATAGGTACTTCCAACCATTCAATACCAGGCCAAACATGGTTCCATAACTTCCTTGATACTTCTCCATGTAGCCTTGAAACTGCATTTGATCTCCCAGAGAGTTTCAGCGCCAAAATGGTCATTGAAAATAATTCTTCCGTGCTTTGTTGCTTTTCTAATCCTAAATTTAGAAAGTCCTGCCTTGAAGCTCCTAATTTAGGCCAGAAGTCTCCAAAATATTTATCAATTAAAGAAATAGAAAATACATCGTTTCCAGCTGGTACAGGAGTGTGAGTGGTAAAAACGTTTCCAGCCCGAACCGTTTCAATTGCTTCCTGAAAAGTTAAGCCATGTTCTTGAACTAATTCACGTATTCTTTCAAGCCCTAAGAATGCAGCGTGACCTTCATTCATGTGCCAAACAGAAGGATTGTATCCTAATTTTCTTACCGCTTTAACTCCACCGATTCCTATTAGTATTTCTTGCTTTATGCGCATTTCTATGTCTCCACCATACAATGTGGAGGTTATTTCTCTATCTTCAGGGTCATTTTGCATTAGGTTGGTGTCTAGAAGATATAGGTTCACTCTTCCCACCTTTAGCTGCCAAACTTTAGCGAATACCTTTTTCCCTAACAGGTCTATATCGACATATATTTCATCTCCATTGCTGTCTTTGGCGGGAATAATAGGGAAATCCGAAAAATCGTAGTCTAAATATATGCTTTCTTGCCAACCTTCCGAATTGAGCTTCTGAATGAAATACCCCTTTTGATATAATAAACCTACAGCTATAAGCGGTATACCTAGATCACTTGCACTTTTTAGATGATCACCAGCCAATATCCCTAAACCGCCAGAATACATTGGAAAAGATTCGTGAAGGCCGTATTCCATACAAAAGTAAGCAATTTCCCCTTCTTTAAAAGAACTATGGGTTTTTCTGAACCATGTGTTGCTATTTTCATTCATATAATCAGAGAACCCTTTCATGACTTCTTGATAGAGTTCATTAAATTTTGAATCTTCTGCAGCTTTGTTTAACTTTTTTTGTTCCACACGCTTTAAAAAAGTGACCGGGTTTCTCTGGGTGGATTCCCAAAGCTCTTTGTCTATGTTTTCGAATAAGGCTTGAGCTTTATAATTCCAAGTCCACCACATGTTTTCCGAGAGTTCTTTTAACCCAGAAATCTTTTCTGGGATTTTTGGAACGACGGTAATTTTACTTATAAAATCCATGTTTTACCCTCCCAATATAGCTTTTGATAGAATCTTTAAAATTAGATAACCCCTTTTGGACCCAATCCCAGTAACTTTTTTAAAATAAATATAATACTTGAAAATTCTTTATTTCTAAATTTTCTAATTATTGCTCCAAAATTCTTGAGATTCCGATATCATTATTAGCTCTCCAAAATTATTGGTTGATTTTTCTAAATAGTAAATCTTGTTGAACAACCCATACTTTTTAGAAATGAAATAAATGTAGTCTTGGGATTCACCTACTGTGCTTATTAAATTCTTTGACAAAGTAAATTCTTGTCTTTTACTTTCAATGGTATAACTATCCTCACTTTCTTTGATATAATCATAATTTGCTAATTCTGGAACCTCTAAAACCCTTATTCTTAGAAGGTTTTCAACAAAGGTGAAGATATCTTCCACAATTTCCTCGTTTGGTACTATGACAAATTTAAAAATATTTCCATTTTTTAGAATTACAGAATATTCAAGACCTCTGAAATCGTATGAAGGATATGAGATTACTACCATATCAGAGTTTTCAAAAAAGAAGAATCTATCGTCAAATGTTTGAATATTGAATGAACCAAACTTCGTTTTTACTGTGTAAGTGTTTGTGATATTGCTTTTTTCAATAGTTATATTGTAACCTTTGGGCGAAAAAGGCATTTTTTTAACCCGTTCGTAGCCGGTTTCTTTGATTTTTACATATGGATAGTAATAATGGTTTTCTAAGTTTTCTACGTACAAATTCCATAGTATGAAAGTTGCAAAATATATGACTGCCATAGTGCCAATGATGATTAATAAATTTTTTAGACTGTCGTTGGATTGGTTTTTTTCTTTTTCTTTTTCTTTTTCTTCCATGATTTTTTCTCCTGTTTTAATGATCTGATTTAGCGCTTCCGCCCTTCTAAAAGGGACCTGCGGTCCCTAACGCGGCCGGGGGGAGGGCTCCGCCCTGTGACCCTTTTAAAACCAGAATCTTATTGTTAAAAATTATTTAGTTTCTATAATATTTATTCTATATAGGTTTGCGCCCTTTTCCCCGCTGCCCACCCTTTTAAAGAGGGGCCTGCGGTCCCTGACCTAAGCAGGGATAGAGGGCTGCGCCCTGTGACCCTTTAAAAAATAGAGCGTTTTTTAGTTAATTATTCACATTGTTTTTTTGTAAGCTGCGCTGGGTCGTTATTTGCGCCCCTTCGCCCCGCAGCCCCCCCATAAGAAAAAGGCGAAAGATCTCTTGACTCCACAACCCGCCTATAAGGAAAAAGATTTTTCCCCTTTCATCCTCAAAAGTCCACCTGTGAGGAAGAAAGACTTTTTTAGCGCTTTTTCACCCCGATGCTCACCCATAAGGAAAAAGATCTTTATTTAGCTCCCTTTCACTTTGCTTTCTTCATAAGGAATGGTAGTTAGGATTCTTCACGCTCCCAGCTGTTTTTACATTAACTACCAGGGAATATATTTATTGGTAATTGGCATTCTTCTGTCTTTTCCAAAACTTCTTTCAGTTAGTTTTATCCCGGGAGCAGATTGCCTTCTTTTGTACTCGTTCTTGTTTACCATGTTTATAACATTTTTCAATAACTCTTCATCGTATCCTTCTTGTAGTAATTCATCATAAGACATTTCTCTGTCTATGTACTTGAATAAAATCTCATCTAGTAAAGCATATGGCGGCAAAGTATCCTCATCTTTTTGATTTGGTCTAAGCTCTGCTGAAGGCGGTTTTTCTAATATAGATTTTATAATAATTTCTTTTCCGTGAAGTTCGTTGTACTTTTTGGCAACTTTGTATAGCTCTGTTTTGTATAAGTCTTTAATGGGAGAGAATCCTCCCGCCATGTCTCCATACAATGTAGCATATCCTGTGGCTGCTTCACTTTTATTTCCGCATGCTAAGGCTAAATATCCGAATTTGTTCGAAAATGCCATTACTAAGTTTCCTCTTATCCTTGCTTGAATGTTTTCTTCAGTTTTATCTTCATCGGTGTTTTTAAAGCTTTCCTTCAAATTTTCAATATATTTTTCGTATATGTCATTAATCGGAATTATTTTGTAATTTATTCCTAAATTTTTGGATAGTTCTATCGAATCGTCAATACTGCCTTTAGAAGAGTATTGAGAAGGCATTAGTAATCCCAAAACATTTTCAGGACCTATAGCGTCCGCAGCAATAGCCGCCGTGAGCGAGGAATCTATTCCTCCACTCAATCCTAAAACGACTTTTTGGAAACCATTTTTCCAAACATAATCCTTTATACCTGTTTTTACAGCGAGGTACAATTGCTCGTATATATCAAAAGAGTCAACTTTGATAGCTTTTATAGGATTTTTTTCCGTAATCTTTTTTGCTATTTTAATTGTATTTACGCTTTCATAATAGGCACTTTGATTGTAATGTTTCCTTTTTCCTTCCCTTAAATTTGCTCTAGTAGGTTCTAGGGGATCTATATCTATAAAATACAAACCCTCTTCAAAAGAAGGAGCACTTAATTCTATTTCTCCGTATGGGTTAATTACAACGCTTCCACCATCGAAAACCAACTCATCTTGTCCACCTACATTATTGCAATAAGCAATCCAACTTGATAACTCTGATGCTCTAGTTTTGAGCATTTCAAATCTTACCTTATTTCTTCCCTTATAAAAAGGAGACGAAGAAAGATTTAAAATCAAATTGGCTCCGTTTTGGGCTAAGGAAACAGCCGGTCCATTGGGAACCCACAGATCTTCACAAATTGTTATTCCTATTTTGATCCGTTCAATTTCCATTAAAAAAGGTGTTCTACCGGCAGTAAAATATCTTTTTTCGTCAAAAACAGAGTAGTTTGGTAAGAACATCTTTTTATAACTACCATAGATTTCCCCTTTGTATATAACAAAAGCGGTGTTGTAGGATTCAACATCCCAGTCAACAGCACCTAAAACTATTACAACATCTTTAGATTCGCTAAAATCTTGTATTTCTTTTATACTTTTCAAAGAATCCCTTAAAAATTGGGTTTTTAAGATTAAATCTTCGGGGGGATAACCATTTAGAGTTAATTCTGGAAAGAGTATCAGATCGGCACCTTTTTCGTCTGCCTTGGAGATAAAATCTTTTATCTTTTCAATATTTCCCTGATAATCGCCAACTGTGGAATTCATTTGGGCCAAAGATATTCTTATTTTCATAGCTAATTTGTGCTTTTAGTTGATTTTTTAAAAGCACAGGCCTCCTTTTTTGGTATTGAAAAAAGAAACACCAATATATTTTACCATTCTTGCCATAATAAATCAAATTTTCTATTTATGATGTCAGCTAACCCTTTATTTTTAATTATTACAACCATTTCGTCATTTTTCTCTCTTGCCCTGTAGGTCAGATTGTAACTTCCTATAATGACCGTTTCTTTATCTATTGTTACACACTTTGCATGAATGTCATTTCTATACTTTATATTTATGCCTTGCATATATTTTAATGGTGATGTGTAGATTTTGTTCCAATCGTCGGATAGTATTTCAACAACTACATTATTGGAGGAAGCTTGTTCCAAGATATGGACGAAGTAGGGATCGGTGAAAGAATATGAAAAAACTTTTATAGAAATTTTGGATCTCTTAATCTCATTTAAGACTGAGTTAAGGACCTCTTTTGATGGTCCAGTTACTATTTTTACTTTCCCGAATTCTGTCGTGCTTAGGCGCTCATTGATTGGTTTTTTGTAATATCCAAATTTACCCCTTTGAAAGTTTTCATATTCATCAAGGAAAACTTTTACGACCTTTTCATCTTCGGTGTAGATAAAGATGTTTAAATCTGTTAATAAACCGCTTGTAGTGAAATTTCCGGTTCCAAATAATACTGAGTTGTTATCAAAAATCATATATTTTTGATGTAGATACCCATCGGTGTTTTTGTCATATTTGATGTTTAAATTTAAATCACCAGAATATCCACCATCTTTTTCTAAAAATATTTGGTGATTTATAGCTGATAATTTTTTAGAAATTGTGTCATCCAAACTGAAAGATACAACTTTTACTGAAGTGCTCGTTGTTAGTTTTTGGTTTATAAAGTATGCTAATTCTCCACCGGAGAAGAAGAGTTCATAGGAAAAAAGCGAGGTAAAGAAAGACAGAAATAATGCTGTTAAGATAAGTTTTGCTTTCAATGTTGTTAAACCTCCTACTTTGTTACCTCCGATACTATCTTTATCAATTCTACAGCGCCCCTTCGCCCCGCTCCCCACCCATAAGGAAAAATGTTTTCATCTTTTAGCCAAGAAGCCGACCCATAAGGGAAAAGTTTTTTTAATATTTTCCCAAGAACACCCTCGTACGAAAAAAGTTTTTCATTTTTTGACCTGCTAACCACACATAAGGAAAAAAGTTTTTTTGTTTTTTGTTCTGCTGCACACACATGGGAATACAAAATGAAATCTTTAGAATTATAGCATATTTTCAGATTATGTTTCTAAAATGCGCTTCGAAAAGAAAATTTATTGAAAGTATGGTAAAATATATTTGTTATATTGTAAATAACAGACTATTGGAGGAATTTTTCATGAAGGTGTTGTTTCTCAATCCTCAAGGCAACTTTGACAAAAACGATTCTCATTTAACTGAGCATCCTGATTTTGGTGGTCAATTGATCTACGTTAAAGAAGTATCGAAAGAGTTGGCTAATTTAAATGTTTCTGTGGATATAGTCACCAGACAGATAAATGATCCCAATTGGCCAGAGTTTTCTAAGAAGTTTGATTATTTTGATACGAATAAAAACCCAACTATCGTTAGAATACCTTTTGGTGGGGATAAATTTTTAAACAAAGAACAATTATGGCTATTTTTAAAGGAATACGTTGATAATATTCTTTCATTCTACAAAGATCAAAAGATAGATTTCATAACCACCCATTACGCCGATGGAGGTTATTCAGGAGTTCTTTTAAAATCAAAATTAGGCTTAAATTTCTCGTTCACAGGGCATTCTTTAGGTGCCCAAAAAATGGACAAACTAAACGTCTCTTCTGAGAACTTTGAAGATCTAGATAAAGAATATCACTTTTCTCAAAGAATAATGGCTGAAAGATTGTCCATGCAATATGCATCTAAAATTATTGTCTCCACATCTATGGAAAGATACGAGCAGTATTCTCATCCTTTGTATGTCGATGTTTCTGAAGTTGAAAACGACAGTAAATACAAAGTGATTCCTCCTGGTGTTAACACGGAGATCTTTAACGACGATATGACTGACCTCGATCAAGAGACTGTCGCTCAAATAGAAAAAAAATTAAATAAACAGCAAAAACCTTTTATTATTCTCTCCAGCCGTTTAGATCTCAAAAAGAATCATATTTCTGTTGTAAAAGCATACGCAAATTCTAAAGATCTTCAAGATAAGGCAAATCTAGGAATATTTCTTAGGGGCATTCCTGATCCATTCACCGACATACACAAATTGTCGGAAAAAGAAAGATCCATCTTAACCCCAATTTTGGAAGAAATAGTAAAAGCGAATATAAAAGATAAGGTATATTTTTTTGATTTAAAATCTCAACTTGCCTTAGCTTCTGCTTACAAATTCTTTTCAAAATTGAAGTCCGTCTTTGTTTTACCTTCTTTTTATGAGCCTTTTGGCTTAGCTCCTATCGAAGCAGGCGCTTGTGGCCTCGCTGTTGTTGCAACAAAGAATGGTGGACCAAGTGAAATATTCTCAGATGGTTCAGGTGTATTAATTGATCCTGAAGATATACAAGATATTGTTGAGGGCTTAATAAACGGTTTGAATAATTATGATTATTTTTCAAAAAAGGTTAAAAAAAGAGTTTTAGAAAATTATACTTGGAAAAGCACGGCCAGAGGATATTTAGAGGTTATTGAGGAAGGAATTAAACTTCCCAAAAAAAACATAGAAAAAGTGCCTTCTTTAGATGCAAAAGAAATAATACTTGATTATTTAAAAAATAAAAAGATTTGAAATTATGGTATAATTTCGATGATAGAAGAAAAAAGTGTCGATTTTAAGGTTGGTGTGGTGAATGCTGCTTTCTTTGTCCATAAAAAATTTTGGTCTTTTTAAAAGTGCTAACGTAGATTTTAGCAACAATTTCTGCGCTATCACTGGTGAGTCGGGAACGGGAAAATCCATGTTTCTAAATGCTTTAAATCTTTTTTTAATAGGAAACGTTCCTCAAAACCTGAAAACCTCAGAAGGTTCCGTGTCAGCGTATTTTACTGTTAATGAATTCATTAAAGATATGTTGCAGGAATACGCACCTTTTGATGGTGATGAATTGATCTTAGCTGTAAATTTCACTCCTAAAAAGACGCTTTTTAGAGTAAACGATACAATAGTTCCAAGAAACGTTGTTCAGGAGGTTTCAAAGTATCTGCTAGAAATTCATTCTCAAGACTCCAACATAGCTTTGAGAGATGAGAATTATCAAAACTCTTTGATCTTTAAGATTTTGAGGGATAAATTCCCCGAGTATTTTTCTGAGTACGATAAGGGGTACCAGGAATATTTGAATTTAAAAAGAAAGTTAGAAAATCTTCCAACCAATAAAACAGAAATCTTTCGAAATATTGATATTTTAAACTACCAGATACAGGAAATTGAAGAGGCGAACCTGCAACCTCGTGAAGATGATGAACTTTCTGCTAGATTTAAAACTCTAAATAATATGGAAGAAATCAGGGAACGATTGGTGGAATCATTAAACATACTAAAAGACAGAGATGAACAAAGTATTGATCAGGAAATTGGTTATATAATTTACAATCTGTCAAAGCTTAAAGATTTTGGGTTCGGTGAAGAATATTCCTTGGCTTCTTCTATTCAAGAGCAGATAGATGAATTATATACCCTTTTAGAAAATAGATTGTCTGAATTAGATACTGATCCAGAAGAATTAGAAAGAGTCAGTGAGAGACTGAATAAAATCATCGAGTTAAAAAGGAAATATGGACCATCTCTTGAGGATGTTTTAGAAAATCTCAACAAGTTCAAAATTCAAAAAAGTGAGTTAGAAGAAATCAAAAACGATTTTCACGAATTAGAACCGAGATTGTCTAAGTTGAAAGAGGAATTATTAGAACTCAGTGATAAAATAATAGAGAAGGTTACTCCTTTTCTAAATGATTTAAAATCACATATTGAAAATAATTTAAAGGATCTCAATATGGAGAATAGTAAGATAGATTGGAAGATAGAAAAACTAAAAGAACCAAAAAAAGAGTCCGCACATAGGATTACCTTTTTATTAAAAACAAATCCAAAAAGTAAATTTATGCCTTTAGCCGAAATAGCTTCCGGTGGAGAATTATCTAGAATAATATTAGCAGTAGAGGTTGTACTAGGAAAAAATCATGCAATTGATACAATGGTTTTTGACGAGATTGATTCTGGAGTTGGCCCAAGAATGGCCGATGTCGTAGGAAATAAGCTCAACGAATTATCAAAAGATAAACAAATTATTGTAATTACTCATATGCCACAAGTTGCAAATTTCGCCACTGAACATTTTAAAATAGTAAAATCGTTGAACGAAGAAACTACTTCAACAATTGTAAAATTATCAGAAAATGAAAGATTAGAAGAAATAAAAGAAATGTACGGAAACATTGTCTATTGAAAAGGATGTGTAAAAGATGTACAGTCGTGAAGATCTGATAAAAAAGATAGTAGATGAAAAAGGGCTTCAAGCTATTCCTAATTTAATAGAGCTATTAGATGACGAAGATTACGAAGTTCGAGAATTGGCACGGGATGCATTGAGCGTGATGGCACCCGAAGGAAAAGAATACCTATTACAAGAGTTCAAACGAAGATTTAATCTCAATCTTCAAGACGATACTGTTTTGTTGTATCTAGCTGAACTTTTGTCTGATTTGAAGTGTCACGAAATAGTGGAAAACCTTAAGATGATGTTCAATAAATTTTCAGATGAGAGGGCTTTCCCTTTGATCATAGAGAATTTATTAAAAATCACAAAAGATGAATCTTATTTAGATATATTGAAAACTTATATTGACAGTGACGAAGGTGAAATAGAAGAGATAAGCGTTATGGCCATCACCGAGCTACCAAGCAGAAAAACTTTAGATATACTTTTAGAGAAATATTATAAAACTACCAACAATTCTTTAAAAGTACTTATTTTGGATTCAATAACAAAAATCTTGACTAAGAATTTTGATTTAGTTCCATACCTACAAGAGCGTGACCCTGAAATATCTGAAAAGCTGGAGTGGCATCTCAAAAGGTCTTGATTTTGGACTAAAAATTTGTTATAATATAGATGTATCCCAGTAAAAAAAATTCACCCCGAACGGGGTCAAGGAATAAAGTATGGGGACGATTGGGTTCGACGGGAATAGGCTGAAGTCGGGAAGCGAGTCGAGGAGTCTGAAACCTCGTAAAAAACGAAAAAATATTGAAATGCCGAAGAACCAGAATTAGCATTAGCTGCTGCGTAGACGGCGGCTCGTCTCTCCTCAAGTTTTCTTGGAACCTCTCTTGAGGAATGAGGCGTCAGAAAAAGGTTCCACTTCTAAAATCTCTTACCCGGATTTTAGAAGTATCAATGGGTAATAGGAAATTGTGACTCGGTCCGCAAAGTCACAATTTCCGAAAGCTGATTGCGGACTGCGCTCGGAGAAGCCGACTTCGCCTGTTTTCGGACGCGGGTTCGATTCCCGCCGTCTCCACCATTTTTTAAGGTAATATGTTAAAAATTTCACATATATACCAGATATGTAAAAGGGGGAGTGGGCGAAGCACTGATTTTTCTTCATTATGGTCGGGCTGCGAGACAAAGGTGAACTATATATAAAATTTTAGAGATACTAAAGACCGCATAATCCAAAAAGATGGGAGGGTGTTTAATTGTTTTGGGTAAGAGATAAGGCAAATCAAAAATCTTTTATCAAAGAAGATGAAATATTTAAGCTCTTGGAAGAAACAAAATCCCCAAGTAGATCAAAAGTCAGGGACATTATTCAAAAATCGTTATCAAAAGAAAGATTGGATCCGGGTGAAGTCGCTACTCTTTTAAATGTTGAAGATGATGAAACGTTAGAAGAGATTTTTGAAGGAGCAAGAACATTAAAAAAGAATATATATGGAAATAGAATAGTGTTATTTGCCCCTCTTTATATCGGAAACAAATGCATAAACGATTGTGAATATTGTGGTTTTAGATCTAGTAACCGCGAAATTTTTAGAAATACCCTGAGTTTTGAACAACTAGAGAAAGAAGTAAAAGCCCTTGAAGATAAAGGCCATAAAAGATTGATATTAGTATATGGTGAACATCCTGATTACAATGCAGATTTCATCGCTAAAACTGTTGAGACGGTATACAAAACAAAAAACAAAAACGGTGAGATCAGAAGGGTAAATATCAATGCTGCCCCTCAGACAATTGATGATTACAAAAAAATAAAAGAAATGGGTATAGGAACGTTTCAAATTTTTCAAGAAACTTATTATTATCAAACGTATAAGAAGGTTCATCCAAAGGGACCAAAATCAAGCTATATATGGAGGCTATATGGATTAGACAGAGCCATAGCCGCAGGTATAGACGACGTTGGAATCGGTGCCTTATTTGGTCTTTACGATTATAAATTTGAGGTTATGGGACTAATATACCATACGATACATTTTGAAGAACGTTTTGGATTTGGTCCACATACAATTTCCTTTCCACGAATGGAACCAGCCTTAAATACCCCTTTATCTGAGCAACCTCCATACCTTGTTAATGATAATGAATTTAAAAAGATAGTGGCGATTTTAAGGTTGGCTGTACCCTATACTGGTTTAATTTTAACAGCAAGGGAACCTTCCCATATAAGAAACGAGATATTAAAGTTAGGAGTTTCACAAATAGATGCAGGTTCTAACATTGGGATTGGAGCATATTCAACAGAAGATCAAGAAGCCTATAAAAAAAGCCAATTTACTTTAGGTGACCAAAGGAGTTTAGATGCTGTAATAAACGAATTAGCGATCGAAGGTTATCTTCCTTCATTTTGTACAGCCTGCTATCGTATGGGGAGAACCGGCGAACATTTCATGGAGTTTGCAATACCTGGATTTGTGAAAAGGTTTTGTACTCCAAACGCGATTTTAACTCTATTAGAATATGTACAAGATTACGCACCAGAAAATACTAGGGTATCTATTGAAAAAAGAATCAAAGAAGAATTAAAAGATATGGATGAAGGACCTATAAAAGATAAATTATTGGAAAGAATAGATCTTGTTAAGGCTGGAAAAAGAGATTTATATTTTTGATGTAAAAGGATGTATAAATGAAATTACAAAATCACGAGATTTTAAAAAAGCTACAGGGTAAAGCATCACAATCCCCGTCTCAAGGGGCTGACTACATTAATTTTTCTGAAAAAGTTAAGAATATCGTGAATTATTTCACAGATAATAAAACCATCGAAAAAGAGCACATCATCCAAATCTTGTCTTTAAATAAACATGATAAAGATCGAGAAGATCTTTTCAAGGTAGCAAATCTGATCCGAAAAGAGTATACAGGAGATTATATAAACATTAAAGGAGTTATCGAGTTTTCAAATTATTGTAAGAAAAATTGTTACTATTGTGGATTGAGAGCTAAAAATCCATTTGTGCAAAGGTACCGGATGAGTCCAGATGAAATAATTGAAGTGGCAAATCAAGCAGCGATATTTGGTTTAGATACAATCATTCTTCAAAGTGGTGAAGACGATAAATATACAGATGATGATTTAGTCTACATCATTAGAGAAATAAGAAAAAACACAAGTTTACCCGTATCTTTATCCATCGGAGAAAGAAGTTTTTTGTCTTATAGAAAATTCAGAAAAGCAGGGGCAGTAAGGGTGCTTCTAAAACATGAAACTATAAACAAAGAAATTTTTAAAAATATTCACCCTGAAAAGAACTATGATAATAGAATAGAACTTTTAAGGTTTATGAATACCCTGGGTTATGTGACTGGTTCGGGTAATATTATAGGTTTACCGGGACAAACATTAGAAGACATTGCAGAAGATATTCTTTTTATGAGAAACGAAAACATCAGGATGATCGGTATAGGTCCTTTTATCCCAACAGAAAACACTCCGTTAAAAGATCATCCTCGTGGAAGTAGTGAATTAACTTTAAATGCCTACTGTGCCACAAGGTTTTGCATACCAACGGCACAAATGCCTACTACTACCGCATTAGGAACAATTTCTCCTGATTTACAATACCAAGGCTTTTATGCAGGATGTAACGTTATCATGGTTAACATAACTCCAGAGGTATATAGAAAAAATTACAACATCTATGACAATAAGATAAAAGTAGAATTTTATGAAACGTTCGAAAAAATCAAACAATTAGGCTTCTCACCTTCCAAAATAACGCAAAAACGAATGGAGGAGAAAAAGAATGCCAGCAACATCCGGTTATAGGACTTACATAGCTATAGCAGGTAGAAGAAACGTTGGAAAATCCTCTTTGATAAACGCCATAGTGAACCAAGAAATAGCTCTTGTTTCCAACGTTGCTGGAACAACTACCGATCCAGTCTATAAAAGCATGGAGTTACAACCTATCGGTCCCATTACTTTAATTGATACCCCAGGTATAGACGATGAAGGTGAACTCGGGGAAAAAAGAATCGAAAGGGCTAAACGAGCCTTTTACAAAGCTGATATAGGAATTTTAGTAGTTGATTCTGAACCAAACGAATTTGAACACTTCATCTGCAATCTTTTTGAAAAGATGCAAATCCCATTCATAATCGTATTGAATAAGATAGATCAGCTTAACAACGTTTTTAACTTAAAACAATTATATATTAATTCTTTCAAAAAACCAGTTTTAGAAGTTTCCTGCAAAGAAAAAATTAATATAGAAAGAGTAAAAGAAGTTTTGACTGAGTTAAAACCAAAAGAAGAGGAAGTTCCCATGCTTCCTAAATTTATTAAAAGTAACGATATTGTCTTACTAGTGGTTCCAGTAGACACTGGAGCACCAAAAGGTCGATTGATAATGCCACAGGTGGCAACTATAAGAGAAGCTATAGATAGAAAGGCTTTTCCAATTGTGACATCTGTTGAAGGAACAAGTGAAATAATTAGTAAATTGAAAGAAAAACCAAAGTTGGTGATCACCGATTCTCAAGCTATTGGAACGGTTGTTGAATTAGTGCCCGAAGATATAAACCTCACTACATTTTCAATATTAGAAGCTCGCCATAAAGGGGATATCAGTATTTTAACTAAGGACGTCGGCGTAATTAATAAGTTAGTAGATGGTGACACTATTCTTATTATGGAAGGCTGTTCTCATCGACCGTTAAATGAAGACATTGGAAGGGTTAAAATTCCTAAATGGCTTAAAAAATATACTCAAAAATCCTTGAATTTTAAGTTTATTGTCGGGAAAGAATTTCCCGACATAGAAGATGTAAAAAACGTAAAATTAGTGGTGCATTGTGGAGGATGTACTCTTACAAGAAGGATGATGATGAGAAGAATAAATGCGATAAATAGATTAGGAATTCCTATTGTAAATTATGGAGTAATAATATCATTTCTTCACGGAACCTTAAATAGAACATTAAAACCTCTTTCATTATAAACGATTTTTATAGAGGCTTCTGATTTTAGGGGGTCTTTCTTTTTTCCTTAAACACGTGATTTTTCACTGTTTTATAAAAGAAATGTAATGAAGTTTAGTTTTTTTGTATAAAGAAGAGAGTATCATAGTATTTGGAAGCCACCAACTTAAAAGTTAAATGAAGAAAGGCGGCGAATTACTATGTACGAGAAAAATCAAAGTACTTACGATGAAGATAATTATGACAAATTTAAATATTCCTCCCAAATTGATTTTATTAGATCCCTAAAAAATGCTAACGATGAGGAAAGTATTAGAAAGTTAGCGTTAGCCAAAGAAGATTATTTTTTTAATAATAGGAAGAGTACTAAACGATAGAATGGGGAAAAATAAAATTATCGAAATTAAAAATCTATCTGTATACATCAACAATCTAAAATTATTGAATAATATTAATTTAGAAATATCAAAAAATGAAATTCTTTTAATTTATGGACCTAGAAATGCAGGTAAATCTTTGTTAGCAAGGTCTATGGTGGCATTAAATGAGGAACTTTTTAAAGGTATCCAAACCACTGGACAGGTTTTATTTTTAGGCGAGGATGTAAATAATATTGAAAAAAGATATTTGCGATCCTCAATTGCTTATTCTGAACCTACTTTTGTCGACAATATCAATTTCCTGACTTTAACTGAAGTTTTCAACCTTGCTTTAAGAATGAAACCGTGTGACATTTCTCAAGAACAATATATGCTTCTTGAAAAACTTAATATTGCACATATTTTTTCTAACCATTCTTCATTAAAAAGTTATGAGGATTTTGGCAACTGGACTATTGGAGATAAGATTTCTTTTATAATCTTTCTGAGTTTAGCGAGAAATCCACAAGTATTTATATTTGATTCCATTCTAGACCATTTGGACGATTTCATGCATAAAGATATTAAGGATTTTCTTTTCGATATAAAAGAAGATCGATCGTTGATTATTTCAACAAGAAATCTTTCTTTGTTTTCTGACATTGCAGAAAAGATTGTTTTTTTGGATAAGGGTGAGATTATTTACAAAGGGAGTATTGAGGGTTTTTTACTGAACTTCCCTGTTTAGTCATTCACTCCTCTTCATTAGAATAGATTATAACTTCGTTTTTCGCAATTTCGATATCGAACTTACCAAAATCGTATTCCTTTTGTGGTGGGTAAGAAGGCAATTCTAAAAACATATTATAAACATTTTCCTCTTTGAATACTCCTCCAGCAAATTCAATCCTATAACTTTCTAATTTGAAAGTTTTTATCTGAATATATTCATCAGTGACCAAAATGGATAAAGGAGCTCTTTCAAAATCTCGATTTACATTTTTTTTACCCAAAGTAACAAATTGGCCCGAACTAGAAAGCAAGTATACCGTACTATCTTTCTCATAGGCAAAAACAATTTCTCCATCTATATAGAATGTCTTACTTTTTTCTTCTATATCACCATAATCACAATAAAACCGGGACTTAGTAATAACAGGTTGTCCTTTTTTTGGCATCCAAATTGATAAAGGCTCTCCGTAAAAGAAAGCTCCGCTTTCAATTTCAAATACTTTATCTATATTAGTTTCAACTTTTTTATATATCTGTTGTTTTTCCAGATCTAATGAGTATTTTTCACCTTCATAATTTGTTAAGTCTATTTCTATTTTTTTTAAGCCATCCGTTAAAGTAATCTTTGATGGCGGCACCTCTATAGTAATTGGTGTTTTTATTTTTAGATTGTTTAAAGTAGCTTCTCTACTATCTCCTGTAATTTCTAGCTCTATCCATTTTGAAGGTACTCTTGTAATCACTTCGCCTATAGGTGGAGAAAATTGATGCTCAAAAATAAAACCATTTACATCTAGAAGTACATACATATTTTCATCCCAACTTAGAAATTTAGATGTTTTGGTCCCATCATCTGTAACAATAAAAGAGTTTTCCGCAATGACAAAAATACTCCTAGGAAGTTCATTAAGTATTTCATGGATAGTACTATCCAACTTTTCCAAAGAAGTTGAAACGATTTTGTTTTTATAATTTATATAGAATAGTTCGTTAATATAATCTACTTCCATAATTTGAGAGTTTTCACCAGGAGGGATGGAGATATCCGCATATTTGTAGAGATTTAATAAGACCTCGTCGAAATATTTCGAGGGGCCATTATAAATTAAGCCTATTTCAACTTTTGCAAAGGTTAAAACGTTTATTAGAATAAAGCTGAATAAAAATATAACCCTTGAGGGGGAGCTGATGCAGGAGCCAAAGCTCTTTTTTTTGCTTCCAAAATTTCCTGTATTTTTTCCACTTCCCATACATCTGTACCTACCTTTACCAATGCACCAACTATATTTCTAACCATTCGTCTTAAAAAAGACTTCCCTTCAACTCTTATCAAAATCAGATCTTTTCTTAACTCTATTATTCTTACCCTATAAATAGTTCTTATAGGATTCCTTTCATCGTTTCCCGTTTTAAAGCTGGTAAAGTCATGCTCACCTTCAAAATATCTTGCTGCTTGTCTCATTTTTTCTAAATTTAATCTGAAAGGAATCCACCATACCCTGTTTCTTAAAAATATATTTGGATCTTCATTTATATAAATAAAATAGTGATATATTCTTTTTTTTGCCTCAGACCTTGGATTAAAGCCTTCTTTTACTTCCCTAACTTCCTTTACATACACATCTTCTGGTAAAATGGCATTCAAAGCATCTTTAATATTTCTTTCAGTCATATTTTCGTTTTCTACTTTAAATGAAATAACTTGGCCTACCGCATGTACTCCTGTATCAGTTCTTCCGCACGCATAAGATGGAACTTCCTTTTTAAAAATAATCTTTAAAGCTTTTTCAAACTCATCTTGGACCGTACGAAATGTTGGCTGACTCTGATAACCATAAAAGTTTGTACCATCATACATTACCCTTGCTGCGACCCATTTCACTAATACTCCTCCTAATACGTCTTCTGTAGTAATTGAGCTTCTAAAATTTTGAATGCAATTTCCGATTCATATTTTTTTAATAGATCTATATTTTTTTTATAAATCCCATCATAGATCTTTATCAAATACAAATTAACAAGTTTTGTAATCCTCTGAGCAATCAACTCTTTAATATCAAAAGGGACTTTTTCAACTGTCTTTTCTAGCCAATAACTAAAATTATTATTTATATCGTTTTCTAAAATCAAATCGTTGAAAGAAGAAATTACTCTTCTTAACCCTACATATTTAGAAACAAGATCAACATAATCACCATGAATCTCTCTAATGGTGTTGGATATGTCATCACAATAACTTAATTTAAGGTATTTTCCTCTTCGCTCGCTTATATTTAAATATCTTCTTATACCTGATAAATCATTATTGTCCTCTTCCACGAGAAAATATCCTACGAAATGATCAGAATTTTTTCTTAAAATAGAAGGTGGAAGAATATCGTTTATTTTTATCGTGCTACCATCTAAATAAGAAATATCGTTTATTTCTACAAAATTTCCTTTATCTGAAAACAAAACGTTATGAAACCGCATTTTCACTCACCTTTATTTGAAATACTAAACATTTACAATTTCTGATATAACCTGCTCAGCATCTTTTATTAGTTTACGGGATTCATTTTCTGAAGATGATTTTACCATAATATAAAATTTAATTTTTGGCTCTGTTCCTGAAGGTCTTGCTATTATTTTAACGTTTGAATATCTCAATTCCACTACATCGGATTTCGGGAATCCCTCTATCCCATTAAGATAATCTAAAGTTTCCTTCAAGGTAAAATCACCCACTTTTATAGGTGGGGTTTTTCTCATTTTGTTCATTATACGTTTTATTTTTTGAGTTCCTTCAAACCCTTCAAAAGTAAACGAAAGAAGTTTTTCATCATAATAGCCATACCTTTCCTTTAGATCCTTCAAATATTCAGTGAGTGTTTTCATCTTAGAAAGCAATTCAGAACTCATAACAGAAATTAATGCAGCAGCAATTATTGCATCTTTATCCCTCACATGATCATTCGCTAAATATCCATAACTTTCCTCAAATCCAAATATGAATTTCCTTCCACTGCCTATATATTTTTCAATTTTTTCCCCTATATATTTGAATCCGGTCAACGTTTCTTCGACTTTTACATTGAACTCTTGAGCGATGGGTTTAACCATATCAGTAGTAACTATTGTCTTTACAATGTAATCATCAGGGTTTAAGGAAGAAAATTCTCTAAATTTGCTTAACAAATAGTGAGCCAACATGACTCCAACTTGATTTCCTGTAAAAGATACATAATCACCTTTGTACTTTTCAAATATCCCTATTCTATCACCGTCAGGATCTGTTGCCAAAACAAGATTAGCATCTATTTCTTTTGCTTTTTTCAAAGCCAGTTCAAATGCTTCTTTCTCTTCGGGATTAGGAACCTTTAAAGTTGAAAAGGAAGGATCAATTTTTGATTGTTCTTCAACTAAACTTAACTCAAAACCTAATCTATCCAAAATACCTTTAACTAATTTCAAAGCTGCTCCATACAATGGTGTATATACTATTAAGGGTTTTTTATCCATCTTTGGATTTAAAGACCTAATATATCCTTCAATTTCATCTAAATAATCGTTGAAAATGGTTTCGTTAAGTATATTTATTTTTTCAGAATTAACAGCTTCTTCGAAGCTCATCATCTTAATATCTTTGAAGTAATCTAACTTTTCAATTTCTGCAGTAATTTCATTAGCATATTTGGGAACCGCTTGAGTGCCGTCAGATGTGTAAACTTTGTAACCGTTGTATTCAGGTGGATTATGGCTTGCGGTTATGACAATTCCTCCATCTGTTTTTAGCTTTCTTACCGTGAAGGAAAGTAATGGTGTGGGAGCGACTTGATCAAAAATATGAACATTAACGTTATTAGCAGCTAATACTCGAGCAGCAACCTTTGCAAATAAGTCGGAGTTATTCCTTGTATCGTAAGCAATAACAACACTGGGAAAATCTTTATATTTTTTCAAATAATTAGCAAACCCCTGAGTCGCTCGAGCTACGGTGTATACATTCATTCTGTTGGTACCAACACCCATTATACCCCTTAAACCACCAGTTCCAAATTCTAAATCTTTATAAAATCGATCAATAATCTCATCCTCATTATCCTTTAAACGCATCAATTCTTCTTTGAAATCTTCTGTCACATTTTCAAGCCACTGCTGATATCTTTTATATGCAATTTCTTTAACGTCTTCCATTTCACTCCCTACCTCCATTTTTAGAAGTTTATACTGAATTTAGAAATTTGAAAATTTACTTTAATAGCATTTCGCCCTGTAACTCCCCGTCCTTTCACACCGAAACTCATCAAAAAAATTATATCATATTTTTTCCTTTTTATTAAGCAAAAATGCCGCGTATATTCTACGCGGCAATTTTTAAGGGCGGGACTTGGGCAGAGAAACTTTAAAAAAAAGTGAGGGGGCGATACCTACTCTCACACGTCTTAGCGTACTACCATCGGCACGATACGGCTTAACCGTCAGGTTCGGTATGGTTCTGGGTGTTTCCCGTATCGTT
>NZ_AZRN01000024.1 GCF_002895565.1 Petrotoga mexicana DSM 14811 | reverse complement strand
AATGTGTACTATGCCTTCTGCTGACTTCTCAATATTCAGCCATACATTGCTGCATGGGTTGCCTTAACAGCGTATTCTTGAGATCTCCCCAGGTAAGTGCAATAACTTTCATCCCATCTATCCGCCAGATTTACTCCGTGAAGTTCTGGATAGCTATTGGACTTCGTTTTGAAATGCAAACTCGTCCACTTCACTTAGCCTTGTATCTGGTTCTTGTTCATCGGACCGGGACTTTGCCTTGGGCTTCCTTCAGATTCCACCTCACGATGGACACCCTTGCCTTCGACTAGTGGTTCCCGCTATCTGGTCCACGGCGGACTTTCACCGCTTAGCTATTGCGCATGCTGGGCGCACATATTAAAAAGGCAACCATTTTGGTTGCCTTTTTTGCATGGTATTGAATATTATGATTTATATCTCATCTCAGCATATTTGGATTCGAAGCCAACTTTTTCGTACAATCTTCTAGCCGGGTTGCCGTATTCCACATGCAAGGATATATCCCCGTCGCATCGGCTAATTGTTTCTTTCAAAAGGTTACTACCGATCCCTTTACCTCTACAATCTTTATCAACAGCTATGTACACCAGCATATGCTCAGGGATATATCCTTCCATACCCGTATCGTTAATAACAACAGCACCTACGATGCTATCATCATTATGAAGCACCAAAACAAATCCTCCTTTTCCTTTCTCCTCGGAAAAGGCGTAATCAATAGAACTAATGATATCTTCTTTTGGATCTCCATACTTTCCCAAATTTTCTTCTAAGAACTCTGCTATTTCTAACTTGGTGAACTCAAAATGGTCATCTAATAGATCTTCCTTTGAGTTCAGTTCTTTCAAAGATAAGTTGAATGAATCGTAATTAAAGGTTTTCTGCACTTTGCAACCACCTCCAAAATATATTATACCACATTTACGCTTATCTACAAAATGTGGAGAAATGTGACTGTGTTTTATACGACTAATAGATGTAGGGTTATTCAAAGTTTGGTTCAAAAAAATTTAGGAGGCATTAAAAGCCTCCTAAATTTCTAATTTTCTGGGTTGTTTCCAGGGTTGGTTGTTCCCGTAGTCGCTTCTGGGTTTTGGTTTTGATAAATATATTGTCCTACTTTTATAATCTCTTGTTGTAACTCATCTTTGACTATCTTAATTTTACCAACGTTATCTTCCTCTAAAGCTTGCTTTAATTCTTTTGTTTTTTCTGCTATATTCGACTTTAAATCATCAGGTATTTTATCTCCGTTTTCACGTAACAATTTCTCTGTTTGATAGATTAAATCATCTGCTTGGTTCCTCAGCTCAATCTTTTCTTTTACCTTTTTATCTTGTTCTTCGTACTCTCTAGCTTCTTTCATCATTCTATCTATTTGTTCTTTGTCGAGCTTGTGTCTTCCGGTTACTACCATAGACTGCTGTTTCTGAGTACCTAAATCCTTAGCTGATACGCTTACTATTCCATTAGAGTCAATATCAAAAGTAACTTCGATTTGAGGAACCCCTCTTGGTGCCGGGGGAATTCCTGTCAACTTAAAACTCCCTAAGAAGAAATTGTCTCTTGCTAAAGGCCTTTCACCTTGATAAACTCTTACTTCAACCTCTGTTTGTCCATCAACAGACGTTGTAAAAACTTTCGATTTTTTCACAGGAATTTTGTTATTTCTTGGTATAATAACTTCCATTAAACCTCCTTTAACTTCTACACCTAAAGATAAAGGAGTAACATCAACTAAAACTAGATCTCTTTCAGTTTCTCCAACCATTATAGAAGCTTGAACACTTGCTCCAATTGCGACTGCTTCATCTGGGTTAACATTCTTTGCAGGATCTTTCCCAAAATAATTTTTAACCAATTTTTGGACGGCGGGTATCCTCGTTGAACCACCTACAAGTAGTACATCACTTATATCTTGTGGAGAAAGTTTAGCATCCCGCATTGCATTCTCAATGGGGCCTCTTGTCGATTCTATTAGGTCTCCAATGAGTTCTTCTAATTTAGTTCTTGTTAGTTTCTTTTCTAAGTGAACAGGTTGACCGTCGACAACCGTGATGAAAGGTAAATTTATATCCGTTTCCAATTTACTTGATAATTCTATCTTCGCAGATTCAGCTGCTTCTTTCAATCTTTGAAGTGCTTGCTTATCTTTTCTTAAGTCAACCTTGTACTCTTTCATAAATTCATCAGCTAACCAGTCGATTATTCTTTGATCAAAATCGTCTCCACCTAGATGATTGTTCCCTGAAGTAGCGATAACCTCTATGATATCTTCACCTATATCTAAAATGGAAACATCAAATGTTCCACCACCAAGATCATATACAACTATTTTTCTTTCTTCTTTTGACCGATCAAGACCAAAAGCTATGGATGCCGCTGTTGGTTCGTTTATTATTCTTAGAACCTCCAATCCTGCAATTTCACCCGCTTCTTTTGTTGCTTGCCTTTGAGCATCGTTAAAATAAGCAGGAACAGTAATAACAGCCTTTTTGATCTTTCCTCCTAAATATTCTTCCGCATCTTTAACCAGCTTTTTAAGTATAAAAGCACTTATCTGTTGAGGTGTATACACCTTATCATCGATTTTTACTGTATAGTCACTTCCCATGTACCTTTTAATAGAGCGAACAGTTCTGTCTGAATTTAAAATAACTTGCCTTTTAGCTGGTTCACCTACTAATATCTGACCATCTTTACTAAAAGAAACAATAGAAGGCGTAGTCCTTTTACCTTCCGCATTGGGTATTACTTCAGGGTTACCATCTGGTTTTACCCAAGCAATAGCTGAATTAGTGGTACCTAAGTCTATACCTACAACATATTCTTTTGCACTCATGAAAATACCCCCTTACTAAAACTTTTTTATTTCTACATGTGTATATGTTATTTGACTCTAATACTATTATAATTCAAACACTCTTTTTTTTCAAGTGATTTATTCAGTTAAGAGAATACATATAATATCTATGATAAAATACTTATAAGTAATCTAAATTTAAAAGCAACCAAATATTATATCACTCTTAATCTAAGAGTGAAAATAATATTTTGGTTTTCGATCCTTGAAGAGATCGTTGTATTCATTGATACTTTTATTTTGAGATCTTTTTTCATCAATTTCTACTGTATGAATGTAATCTCCTTGCTCCGGTAATCTAAAAAGCACCTCCCCATCAGGTGATGAGACTTGACTTTTTCCCGTGAAAGAATACTGTATTTCACCATTGTTCTGGGTTCCCCAAATATTCGATGTGGCAATATAAATCTTGTTTTCTAAAGATCTAATTTTGTTGGCTTCTTGACAATATGGTAAGACTAAATTTGCTGGATGCAAGATTAAATCTGCACCTAATAAAGCCAATGTTCTAAAGGATTCTGGAAAGTACCAATCAAAACAAATGGCAACTCCCACATTTATCCCGTTAACATTTTCCACCCAAAAACCAGTGTCCCCAGGGGTAAAAAATAATTTCTCTCTGAAAAACAAGTGAGTCTTTCTGTATATTTTAAATGTCCCATCACTATTGATCAAAATTGATGAATTATAATACTTATCTTCATATTTCTCGTTAAAACCATATACTACACTTATACCAGTATCTTTAGAAAATTCCTTGAAGATATTAAAGGCGTATCCATTTTCCTCTAAAGGTGATTCATAAGTTTCTTCTACTTCTTTTTTGGAAGAAAAAGCGTAACCGGAAAAAGCTAATTCTGGAAATACTATAAAATCGCTATCTACCCCTTCGATGATCTTCATTACCTTGTCTACATTTTTCTTGATCTCAAATAGTTCTGGTTTGAATTGAACTACGCTGACTTTAAACATTTTTTAACCTCCTATAAAATATTTATTTAATATTGCCATTAGAAACTTTAAGATATGTTTTAGTGCGCCCCTTTGCCCCACAGTTCACTTCATTTCTATTTCGTTTTTTTCAGTGATAATTAAATCAACTTGTAAATCGTTCGGATGAGTAGGAACGGAATCTATTAATTGAAAGTTGAATATCACTCCTATTAAGTAAGTTTTAGGGTTTTGAAGGAAGTATCTATCGTAATAACCTCCACCATATCCAATTCTATATCCTTTAAAATCGTAGGCAATTGCAGGGATTACGTAAAGATCAATTTTTGAAGAAAATTCTTCATCTATGGGTTCCGGAATATTAAATTTACTTTTAACCAAGCGATCGAGACTTTTTACTCTCCCCATCTTCATTTGTTTGCCTAAGACCTTTGGTAAATATACTTTTTTTTGAGTTTTTAACAATTCCCCTATTAAAGGTAATACGTCTACTTCTTTATTTATGGGATAATAGAGAGCAATAGAACCAAAATCCATTTTTTTGATTTGACTTCTCAATTTTTCTACTATTTTTTGTGAATATTCTTCATATTTTTCTTGATCTAGATCCAACCTTTTTTTTAAAATCATTTCTCTAATTTCTTTTTTCGTCATCGTATTTCATCCCTCTGTAATATTAATTAATGTTATTATAAGTGAGGCCCCACTTCAATGCACATTATACACTAAAAGAAGAAAATTTTTGCCAATTACTCAAAATTATTGTATAATGTTAATTGCGCACTCTAAAAAATAAGTTAAATAGAAGAGGGAATGAAAAATTCTTTATAAGTTTAGATATTCGAAAATCCTTTACTTGCTACCTCTAATCTTTGTTTTATTTTTGTTTATACTAGGTAATTATTTATACAGTCTTTATCCAAAGGGTATTATAGCTTTTATATTTCTTGGAATAATAGTTACAATTCTATTTTATTCCATTAGAAAATTCATGCGATATCCTATTATTTATGATCAAAATAACAAAACTTTTTACGTTATTACCTCTGTATTTTCAGAAAGATATGAGCATTTCAGTAAATCCTCCATTAAAGAAACGGTTATAACTTCCAGAAAAATAATAATAATTTTAAAGGATAAAACAATTATTTTACCTAAGTATATACAAGACCGAGATAAACTCATTTCTTTTTTAAAAGGGGATAAAATTGAAGGGTAGAGAAACGGTCGCATATATAAATATTGATAAATACTTAGAAAATTTGAATTATATACAAAACCAAACAAAAACTAGTATTATACCGGTTTTAAAGGCGAACGCTTATGGACATGGCATGCTTCCTTTAGCAAGGCAATTATTTAATGAAAATTATACTATGCTGGCTGTTGCTTATTTGGAAGAAGCTTTAGAAATCTTAAAGGAGGGAATCCTCCTCCCTATTTTAATTTTTAATTACTTCAGTCCAAATGATTTTGAAGAGTTATTGGAATTCTCCCAGTTTTTGAGACCTACAATTACTTCATATACATTTTTAGAAAAAGTATGTGATATACTAGGAAAAGATGTTGGCAAATTTAAGTTTCATATCAACGTGGATACTGGAATCAACAGAATTGGCATAAAAGAGGAAAATTTACCACAATTAATAAAATTGATCAAAGATAAAAATGTTCAAATAGAAGGTGTTTATTCTCATTTTGCCAGTGCAGATGAAAAAGATGAATTCACCAAAGTTCAATTTGAAAAATATATGAATTTATTGGATTATATAATCAGTTCAGGGATAGATGTTGAAAAAAAACATATCTCTAACAGTGCTGCTGCTCTTTTTTTCCCTGAATACTCTTTAGATTATGTGAGACCAGGAATTGCCACTTATGGCTTACAACCATCCACAACTTATAAAATTGATCAATTAAAACCAATTTTAGAATTAAAGACCATCATCGCGAGCATTCATACCCTCCAACCACACGATACTATTGGTTATGGTCGAACTTATGAAGTACAAAAAAAGATGAAAACTGCCATTGTTCCTATAGGATATGGAGACGGGTATTTTAGAGCCCTTTCTAACAAAGGAGAAGTTTTAATTAACGGAAAGCGATGTAAAATATTAGGTAGAGTATCTATGGATCAGATCGTGGTGGATGTTACTGATAATAATGTATCAATCGGCGATGAAGTTGTTATCATTGGAAAGCAAAAGTACGATGAAATAAGCGCAGAAGAAGTAGCTAAAAACACTTCTACTATAAACTATGAAGTAATCTCAAGAATAACTCAAAGGGTTCGGCGGTTTTACATTAAGGGAGGAAAATATTTTGAATGAAGATTATTCTTTGGGAGATATAATAAAAGATAATCCGTTTCAACCAAAGACAAATGGGGAAAATATTACATTAATATCAGATTTAAAACCAACTGAAGAAGCAGAAATTGAAGGAAAAGTTGTGAGCAAAAAGCTTCAAAAAACAAAAAATGACAAAACATTTTTGTTGTTTACGCTTGCGGATAAAAGTCAGTCTATTAGAGCTATAGATTGGTATAACGCTGAAGCAAACAACAATAAGATTCATATTGGAGATGTTATAAAAGTAAAAGGCAAAATAGTTTATTTTGAAAATAGACTTCAAATTAATATTAGTAACGAGACCAATTCAGTGCAAAAGATTAACATAACGAATATCAACCCTGAAAAGTACTTGCATTTTTCCAATAATGATCTATCAAAATTAAAAGCAAAACTCGAACATTACATAGAAACCGTTGAAGATGAAGGTATCAAATCTTTGCTAAAACAGATCTTTTTGATTAATTCAAAATTAAGAGAATCCTTTCTTTTTTCACCAGCAGCGATAGAAGTACATCATGCCTATCCTGGAGGTTTATTGGAACATACTGTAATGGTTACCGAACTATCTTTAAGATTATACGATCTTTACAACGAAGATAATGAAATATGTATCAATAAAGATATTATAATAGCTGGATCACTTTTGCACGATATAGGAAAAATAGAAGAATACGCTATAAAACCCAGTGGAATAGAAAAAACGGAGCAAGGTGAATTAATTGGACACATACATCTTGGAACAAAAATAGTATACGAGGAGTCAAAAAAAGTAACTCCAAAAATAAAGGACTCAGATCTTAATCATTTAATACACATCATACTTTCCCATCATGGAGAAATCGAATATGGAAGTCCTGTAGTTCCTAAAACTATCGAATCATTTATTATTGGGTTAAGTGATAACATGGACTCCAAAATTGCTCAAGTTAAAGATAATATTAGAAATACTTTACAAATAAACAAAAATCAAAGTTGGAGTGAATACGATAAAAGGCTGGCGCGCAAGATAAAAATAGAAAAATACTAGCAGGAGGTAATTCAATTAATGCCAAAAAAAAGCACTAAATCCAACAACAATAGTGGGAAAAGTAAATATGTAGTGATCGTTGAATCCCCATCAAAGGCAAAAACAATAGAAAGATATTTAGGAAAGGAATATAAAGTAATAGCTTCAAAAGGTCACATCCGTGATTTACCTAAAAAGGAGTTTGGTGTTGATATCGAACACGACTTTGAGCCAATCTTTCAAGTGATTCCCGGTAAAGAAAAGGTTATAAAAGAAATAAAGAAAGAAACAAAAGGGAAAAAAGTATTATTAGCTTCGGATATGGATAGAGAAGGAGAAGCTATAGCATGGCACCTTTCCCAGCTTTTAGATCTCGACCCGAAAGAGAAAAATCGAATCATATTCTCAGAAATTACGAAAAATGCAATAAAAAATTCAATAAGTAATCCTCAAAGTTTAGACTTAAAAAAAGTTGACGCGCAGATAGCTAGAAGAATCTTGGATCGAGTGGTAGGATATAAAATCTCTCCCTTAGTTTGGAAAGTATTAAAGGATTACAAAACAAGCGCAGGAAGGGTTCAATCTGCCGCATTAAAATTGATAGTGGATAAAGAAAGGAAAATTTTCTCTTTCAAACCAAAAAAGTACTACAATATCTACCTTGAGCACAAAGGTCAAAATATTCCTCTAACAAAAGAGGACGGTAAAAAAATAAAACCAGAAAGTATAACAAAAACAAAAAAAGACCAAATCTTTGAATATTTAAAAGACAAGGATTTTAAACTAGTGAATGTAGAAGAAAAGGAAACAATAAGGAAACCTCCTTTACCATTTATTACCAGTACTCTACAACAAACAGCAGTTTCAACTTTTAACTGGAGTTCATCTAAAGTAATGAAAATCGCGCAAGATTTGTATGAGGGTGTGGAAACCCGTGAAGGAAGTATTGCGTTTATTACTTACATGAGAACTGACTCTACAAGAGTTTCAAACGAAGCTCAACAAGCAGCTATTAACTATTTGGAAAAAAATTATGGAAAAGATTACGTAGGACATTACCTATCTAAAAACAAAAAATCCAACGTTCAAGATGCTCACGAGGCTATAAGACCTACAGACATCAACATGGATGTTAACAATGCAAAAAGGTTAATTTCCTCAGACCATTTAAAGTTGTATACCCTTATTTGGAATAGATTCATGGCGTCTCAATCAGCTCCATCAAGATATTTAGAAAAAACATACACTATAGAAGACAACACCAACAAATATTCATTTGAAATAACGTCCAAAAAATGTATCTTTGATGGATTTGAAAAATTCTGGAATCCTAACAATAAAGAAGTAGATTTTGAAATAGGCAAAAATGATAAGATCACATACGATCAATTAAAATTCGAAGAAAAAGAGACTAATCCACCAAATAGGTATACAGAAGCAACATTGATAAAGGAACTAGAATCCAAAGGAATCGGAAGACCATCAACATACGCAACAATAATATCTACACTTTTGCAGCGTAAATACGTTTCTAAAATATCGAAAAGTACCTTGAGACCTACAACTACGGGTTTTGTGGTAACTGATTTTTTGGAAGCCTATTTTCCAGAAATAGTGGATGTAAAATTTACCGCAAACATGGAAGCAAACCTTGATAAGATAGAAGATGGGAAAAACAAAAGTAAAGTAGTTTTAGAGCAATTCTATAATGAATTTGAAAAGTTCCTTACCACTGCTTCAAATAATATAAAAAACAAACAAAAAGTTTTGCATTACGAAAGCGATGTACCCTGCGAAAAATGCGGTAAAAACATGAAATTAAATTTTGGACGATACGGTCTATATTTATCTTGTGAGAAATGCAAGGAAACTCAGAAAATTCCTGCGGAATCATTTGGAGTGACAATAAAAGACAAATTATACATAAAAGAATATCTACAAGAAACTTTAAAATTAAACAAAGAAGAGAACAAAATAGGTGAAAAATGTCCCATCTGTGGTGGAGATCTCATATTAAAACACGGGAAATTTGGAGAATTTATAGCATGTAGTAACTACCCAGATTGTAAATATACCCGTAATGTAAAAGCACGAGGAAAGTGCCCCAACTGTGGCGGTGATGTCATAAAATTGAGAAGCAAAAAAGGAAAAACTTATTTCAAATGTGATTCTTGTGGAACATTGTATTGGTACGAACCTTCAGAGTACAGTTGCCCCAACTGTGGAGAAACACTATTCTACAAAACCCTAAGAGGAAAAGAAAAGTTATACTGTCAGAATGACAAAACATATTTTGAAATCGAAGAAATCAAACAATTAACAAAGTCAACGTAGAAAATAAAAAAGGAGAAAAAACAATGGACATCCCAATCATTACAGGTGGGAAATCTATAGAGAGAGAAATTGCCTTTAGAAGTGCAAAAAATGTTTTTAATTCTATAAATAATTTAGGTCATCAACCACTGATACTAGATTTAATAGATGATGATTTTATAAATAAAATTCGAAATTATAAATTCGCCTTCAATGTAGTGCATGGAGATTATGGAGAAGACGGAAGATTATCTTCTTTGTTGGACATATTAGGGATAGACTACACATGTTCTAACTCTGAAACATGTGTAGCCACATACGATAAATTTATATTCTATACTCTATTTAAAAATTATATACAAATGCCTCAAACAATCTTAACCAACAAATTGATATTACCGCCTTTTCAGTACCCTTTTATCATCAAACCTCGAAAAAGTGGATCAAGCAAAGGAGTATACATCATCCACAACGAAAATGAATACAGATTCTATTTAGAAAAAAATTTGAAAGAATTTCAGGAAGTTCTGGTTCAAGAATACATAAAAGGTCGGGAAATAACGATATCTTATATTCAGAAAAATGATGAGTTCATACTACTACCAATCCTTGAAATTCTTCCAAAAAAAGAATTCTATGATTATGAAGCAAAATACACTAACGGGTTAACTGAACTCAAGCCACAGCTTAATTCACCTGAAAAAATCATACAAAAAGTAAATTACATAGGAACTCAAGTCATGAAAATACTTACTTTTAAAGATATGTTTAGGATCGATGCAATCTTAAAAGGTGATGAAATTTACGTTTTAGAAATAAACACTGTACCTGGTTTAACGAAATTAAGTGATCTTCCTACATCCGCAATAGCTGCAGGAATTAGCTTTGATGATTTAATAGATATAATAATAAAAAATCATATAAAACAACCCACAAAAATTAGTTTTTGAAAATGAATAGACGATAGCGTAGCAAAGTGTTTTTGGGCGGGCAGCGGGACGAAAGACAAAGAACTTTTATCCTTATGGGTGGGCAGCGGGGCGAAGGGGCGCTATCTACCAAGGTTTTAGAGTTTCTAAATAAAAAAATGTGAGTGCAAGGAGGAAATACAATTTATGGATTTTCATGGGACAACAATATTAGGAGTAAAAAGAAATGGAAAAACTGTAATATGTGGTGATGGACAAGTAACAATGGGAGAAACAGTCTTTAAAGGCAACGCCAAAAAAGTGCGAAGATTGGGCGAAGGAAAAGTAATATCAGGTTTCGCTGGATCCGTAGCAGATGCCCTCGCTTTGTATGAAAGATTTGAAGGAAAGTATAAATCTTCACACGGTAATCTTATGAAAGCAGCTGTAGAACTGACTAAAGAATGGCGCATGGACAAAGCACTTAGAAGACTTGAGGCATTATTATTGGTTGCCGACAAAGAAAATATCTTTTTAATTTCTGGTAATGGCGAAGTTATGGAACCACAAGAAGATGCAATTGCAATAGGTTCCGGTGGACCTTATGCATACGCTGCAGCAATGGCTCTGTTAAGAAACACGGACTTAGATGCTGAGGAAATCGCAAAAAAAGCCATAAAAATAGCCGGTGAAATATGTATTTACACGAACGATAATATAACAATGGAGATTATAGAATGAGTGAACAGATTTTAGCTATTCCCACCATAAAAATTGTAGAAAAAATATCTTCGTTCAACAATAATTTTTTTAAAATAAAATTTAGCGATTTCGTAGAAATATTAGAAAGCGGTAATTTCCACGAAAGAGATGAAATAGAAAACGATTATAATTACAAACAAATCATACCTTATGTAGTGTTCAAAAACTACGAAGACAAAATTTTAGTTTTAAAAAGAACACAAAATCAAGGAGAAAAAAGGCTTCACAACAAAATATCAATAGGAATAGGGGGCCACATAAACAAAGGGGATAAGGGTATTACCATGGAACAAACCTTTTTCAACGGAATGGATCGTGAAATTAATGAAGAATTATGGATTACCAATTCATATAAATATGTTTACAAAGGAATAATCAACGATAACGATGAAGATGTATCCAAAGTTCATTTAGGTGTTCTTTTTGTTGGATTCATCGA
>NZ_AZRN01000023.1 GCF_002895565.1 Petrotoga mexicana DSM 14811 | reverse complement strand
TCTTTTTGTTGGATTCATCGACTCTGCTAAGATTAAAGAAGAAAATAACTTTGAAAGCACATGGTTAAAAAAAGAGGAAATCGTAAATTTAAAGGATGTGAATTTCGAAGGTTGGACTACGATAGCTTTAAATAACTTGTAAGGTCCCTTCCTTAAATGGGCGGGTTGCGGGGCGAAGGGGCGCTAAAACAAGTTTTAGAGTTTCTAACGACAGTAAAAACGCACATAAAGGAGGCCTAAATTAACTTTATGAACAATATTTACGGAGAAGATTCAGGTAAAGGTTTTATCAAGGAAGTACCTTTATCTACATTTGCAAAGGCAGTAGAAAGTGCCATTTATAAAGCACCATTAAGAGAAAACAACAAAGTTTGGTTAAGCGACTTATGGTTCATCACTTCTTTACCAGAAGACCTGATCAAAGAAGCGATATCCAAATATATTGAAGAAATTGATCTGCCCGAAGATGTTGAAGAGATATACGACGACGAAAAAAATAAAGTTCTATGGAAAAAATAAATTAGGGCCAACTCTGGGGTGGGTTGCGGGACGAGGGGGCGCTAACACAAGTTTTGGAGTTTCTAAAGACAGTAACTCTAATTAAAACTGGAGGGAAAAAGTGAAAGTTGATTTTCATACTCATTCAACAGGATCCGATGGGAGTAACACTCCTGATGAATTATTGAATCTGGCCTTAGAAAAAAATATAGAATATCTATCTATCACCGATCACGATACCCTTGATGGAATAAAAGCTATAGAAAACCTTACAGATTTAAATAAGTTAAAATTTGTTCCTGGAGTAGAAATAAGTGCAGAATTCCCGAACACTTTACACCTTTTAGGATACGGCTTTGATATCAAAAACAAAAGGTTAAATAAGGTTTTAGAAGACCTTCAAGAGTACAGAAAAAAAAGAAACGTTTTGATGATCGAAAACATGCAAAAACTTGGTTTTCAAATTACCCTTGAAGAACTAAAAAAAGAAGCAGGTGGAGAATTGATTGGTAGGCCTCATTTTGCTTCTTTAATGGTGAAAAAAAATTATGTAAGCAACAAACAAGAAGCTTTCGATAAGTATTTAAAGAAAGGTGCACCTCTTTACTTAGATAAAAAAAGGTTGGAACCAAAAGATGCAATATTGTTAATTAAGGAAGCTGGGGGCGTAGTGGTTTTGGCACACCCTTATCAAACAAAACTCGATGAACAAAACCTAGACAATCTGATCAGAGAGTTAGTAGATTATGGATTAGACGGCATAGAAGCTTGTTACTCCTTGCACACCAAAGAAATGATCGAAAGGTATAAAGCACTTGCCAAAAAGTATGATTTGTTTATAACCGCTGGTTCGGATTATCATGGAACAAACAAACTAGGGATAGAAATGGGGATTAACATCAGCAAAGAAGAATTAGAACCATTTTTAAAAATTTTAAGGATGTTTTAAGTCTTTCTGCATATAATAGGGTTAGAAAACAATAACCCCCAATAAAATCCCCAACTTATCCCGCTTTATGCGGGGTTTTTTTATAATGAAATTTATTGAATGGAGGTATTTATGAAGAAAAAAAATCTTTTAATTCCGTTGTATGGTGTTTTCATGGGTATTTCTGATTCTATCCCTGGGGTTTCAGGGGCGACGATAGCCTTGATACTAGGCATTTATGAGAATTTCATATCTGCATGGTCTTTTGTCTTTTCCAATTTATTCAATTTCAAAACTTTAACGAAAAGTCGGGAACTTAGATTTTTGATCATGTTGTACATAGGCGTTTTTCTTGGAATGTTCTCAACCTTGGGATTTATAGACTTTTTAATAAATAATTATCAAACAAGTGTCTTTTCTTTCTTTTCAGGTTTAATTATCGGTAGTATCTTTTTTTTGGGATCTGATCTATTTAAAAATGTTGATTTCAAAAATACGGAGAAATCTAAATATTTTTCTTTTTTTATTTCAGCCACTATTGGTTTTTTAGTTGCCTTCTATATCTCAGGGGCAAAATTTTTAGTAGAGCAACATGGTTTTTTAATAATCTTTTCGTCAGGATTTTTGGCTATTTCTGCCATGATTGTGCCGGGGATTTCCGGTGCCTACGTTCTATTACTTTTGAATCAGTATTCATACATAGTAAAAGCAGTTAATGATTTTAATTTCTCTGTGCTGATAACCTTTGTTTTAGGTATTGTGCTGGGATTGGCTTCTATGAGTAGATTACTGAAATGGGTATTGGATAAGTTTTACCTCGCGACAATGTTTTTTTTGATGGGATTAATGGTTGGAGGATTGAGGGCTCCCATTTCAAAAATAGATAACTTTGTTAGCTTTTTAATATTTGCTTTAATTGGAGCCATAGTAATTATAATTATAGAGAGGTTTGGTAGAATCAATAGATAATTTTACTTCTTCCTTTTGCGCCTTTTCGGAATTCCAAAAGTTTGATCAATTTCAACCTCTTTTCCCAACTCTCTGTGAACTAGGGAAAGAGATTCCAACTTTATTTGATATTTTAACTTTTTATCAGACAAATAACTGGTAATCTGTCCAATGTTCTCCTTATCAATGTCTTCTACCGCCAAAGTTATATGTGGAAACCAATTATCTGGAGAATAATAATCGTTTAACTTTGACTCATTTACGTTGACCAAATTCCACAGATATTCGTGAAAGTTTAACAATTCCTTTGTCGGTTTTACAGGGATGTACAAAGTTAATTTAGGTCCTGTAAATAAGGCTATACCTTCCGTTTTTATGGTTAAGGAATCTAATTCTTTGGTTGCCTTTTTGAGTAACTTGTTTAACTCGTTAACTTTATACTCCTCAGCGACACTCCAAGTTATATGAGGGAAAGGCACGTTATTTTTTACCCATTTAACATCAAAATTCTTGTCCAATTCATTCCAAAGTTTTGTTATTTTGTTGTAAAAAGGCTGAGGTAAAATAGTTAAAAGAGATTGCACTGTTATCACCTTTTTTAGTAGGAGGTTTAAAGATGAGCTATAATAAAAAACGAATCGTGAAGTTTCTTATCTATTATTTCTCTATTTCTGTTGGAGTTCTTTTAATATTCTATTTTTGGTTCACAAAACTTTTTTGGTTTTCTCTAGTTACTTGGATTTTTGCCACATTTGGTGTTGTTTCAATTTCGTTTTTCACTTTTATGAACCTAAGAATCGTCGAACTTCAAAATGAATCAGAAGAAGCACATGATAAAAATATTGAAAATGATAAAAATGATTAATGTATTTATCAAGCTAAGTCCAATTCATCTTTTATTCGAACCATACCATCAATGGCTATTTTGAAGAAATCGTTCAATTCGATATCTAGCTTGGCTATTTCTTTTATTTTTTCTCTATCCGCTCCTCTTGCGAAAGCTTTATCTTTAAATTTCTTTTTTAACGATTTGACCGATAACTCGGCTATATCTTTGTTTGGTCTTACCAAGACAGCAGCAACGATAAGCCCGGAAAGCTGATCTGCAGCATATAGGGCTATCTCAATATCTTTTTCTAACTCTTTTTTTTCATTATGTGCTAATATAGCGTCTTTTACATCTTGATCAACTTTGTCTCCAAGCATTTCAACAGTTTTTAACGCATGATTATCTGGATCGTCTTTTGTTTCTTCGTAATCCAGATCATGTAGTAAACCGGTGATCTCCCATTTTTGCTCATCTTTGTTTAGATGTTTTGCTAACTCCTTCATAATGGCTCCTACGGCAAGGGAATGAGTGAACAAATTATCCGTTTTTAAGTTTTGCTTTAGTAACTCAAGAGCTTCTTCTCTAGTCAAAAAAATCACTCCTTATTCAAATTTATTAAAAGCAAATTTAAAGTAAAAATAAAAGATTAAAGCAGTAAACAAAACAGTTGCGAAGATGATCCATAAACCTATTACTACGGGGGGTGTTGTTGTAAAAATTAAAACTAAACACACAACTAAACCTAAATTTAACCAAAACATGAACTTCAAATTATGCCACATTTTATTTAATTTTTCTTTCATTTTAGAATTTTGAAAAAGCAGATCGTCCAAAGTTTCTCTATTTTCTCTATTTTGTTCTTCTAATACTTTTATTCTACTCTCTAAGTCTTCAACATTATTCTTAGCCATTCTTCTTGACTACCTCCTTTGGAGAAAAGCTGATTTTTATATCTTTTTAAGTATTATACCACAATTTTATAGAGTTCAAAGGTGTTTCGTGCAATAAATAAGTATCATTACGGCTTATTAACCGATCAATTAGTTGATTGTTGCATTTTCCAAATATACAAATTATTTGTCCTCTATTTTTAATAATTAAATAATTCGAAAAAATATGGTATAATTTAACTACAAAAAGATAAAGAACTTTCATCGTTCGGGGCGTTAAATCTTGTTTTAGAGTTTCAAAAGTCATCATAAACACTGCACTTAGGAGGGGATTTAATGAAGGGAATGATCGTTGAAACATGGCTTGAAACTTGGAAAAATACATACGGCGAAGATTATGTGAATCAACTTTTAACTGAAATAGGAATTCCAGAAAACAAACATTTCTCCCCTTTTGAAGATTTGGAAGACTCTAAAGTCTTTAAACTACTTGATTTGATGAGTAAAAAGACTAATAAACCAAAAGATGAGATTATGAAAGAACTTGGCAAAAAAAACATCTATACCTTCAAAAAATATTACCCCAATTTTTTCAAAAAAAAGGGACTTCTCTCTTTTTTGTCAACGATGAATGATGTTCATAAATCATTAACAAGAAGAATAAAAGGAGCCAAACCTCCCGCCATTGAATTTGAAATCATAGATAGCAACTCTGCCTATCTTACCTATCGTTCTTTCAGAGATATGAGATACTATTTTCTAGGATTGCTGGAAGGTTCAGCTGAGGTTTTTGGTGAGAAGATTGAATATGAGATTATTGATCAAGGGAGCACTGATGAAGGTAGCTTTCTTAAAATAAAATTAGAGAGTGAGAAACCATATGCAAAAATTAGAAAAGCAAGGTTTTTTGCAGCCATGAGTTTGTCATTAATGAAAATGTTTTTTACTTCTTTAACCTTTTATACAATAATCATAGTCTTTTTATTATCTTGGCTATTCACCGGGCTTTTAGGTAATCATTGGTATACTTTTTTGGTTACAGGTATTTTATCTGGAACATTTATTCTTTTTATGGGGAACTACTTTAAACGATTATTTTCTTCTTCTACAGAAGGGTTACAAAATTTAAATAACCAGGAATTTGACGAACCTGTTCTATTAAAAGGGGAAAAGATACTCGAAAAGCATTCTTTAGAAATTGATAATTTAAGGAATAATTTTAATGGAATTTTTATTCAACTGACGGGAGATATAGAAGAAATAGAAACCTTTACCGGAAAAGTTGGAGAAAGAGCTGAGGAGATGAAGGAAATAAGTGACTCAATAGGAGAACTAGTTGAACAGGTGGCTATAAGCTCAGAACAAATCGCTCAAGATGCCGAGTCCATATCAAATGTAGTTGAAGTGAATGTAAATACTATACAAAGTATCATATCCAGAGAAAATCAAATGGTAGACTCTTTGGAAAATGCAGTCAAAAGAATCAATGATTCCTCTTCAAAAGTAGAAACTTCTTCAAAAGAAATAGAAAGTATGAGTGAGCGATTCAATAATTTGGTGAAAGAAAGTGATAAGTTAGAAGAGGATACTCAAGAAATTCTTAAAGTCGTTGATACGGTGAAAGGTATTGCGGATCAAACTAATTTGTTAGCCTTAAATGCCGCAATTGAAGCATCAAGAGCAGGAGAAGCCGGCAGAGGATTCGCTGTAGTAGCTGATGAAATAAGAAATTTAGCAGAGGAAAGCAAAATAGCTGCTTCACAGATTGATAATATACTTAGCAGGATATCTTCAGGTATTGAGTTGTTAACAGAAACTGTTGAAAAAGAGTTTAAATCGATGAAAGAAGGAGCTAATAATCTAAGAATTAGTTCTCAAGATAATAAAGAATCTGCAACTAATATAGAAAATATTTCCAAAGAAATCCGCGAAATTTTAGATGAATTAAGTAGCGAAGGGGTTAAATTAGAAGATTTAACAAAAAACACCCAAAACTTGTTAGCTATATCTGAAGAAGGTTCGGCTACTTCTGAAGAAATATCTACTTCCGTCAAAACGTTTGTAAGTAATATAAAAGAAATTCTACAGAATATAAAAGAGGTGGAAAGATTTATTTCTTCCCTTAAAGACAGCTTATCCAGTAAAAATTGATCTTTTATTTCATAATAATTTTATTTTATTCATCTTTTTTTAAAACTTTCATGTTATAATTTACGTTGAATCGTGCTTTAAGGATCTTAGAAAACTTTTAGATGAAGAAATATTTTTAATGAAGGGGGTAGATAACTTTGGTAGAAAGACCAATGACAAAACAGTTTTTGGAGGATGCCTTTTGTGGTGAATCCAAGGCACATATGAAGTATTTGATTTTTTCTGCTGAGGCAGAAGAAAAAGGGTTAAAAAATCTTGCAAGAATATGGAAAGCTATTGCTCATGCTGAGTTTGTTCATGCGAGAAACCATTACAGAGCTTTGGGTTATATAGGATCAACAGAAGATAACCTACAGCAATGTATAGACGGAGAAACCTTTGAAATTGAAGAAATGTATCCCGTGTACAACAATGTAGCTAACTTTCAAGAAGAAAACGAAGCAGTAAGAACAACTCATTTTGCCTTGGAAGCAGAAAAAATACACGCCGAGTGGTATAAAAATGCAAAGAAGGTTGCAGAAAAAGGTAAAGATGTGGAAATTGGTAAAATTTTCATTTGTGATATCTGTGGTTACACCGTAGAAGGAGAAGCTCCAGAAAAATGTCCTGTTTGTGGAGCACCAAGAAGCAAATTTGTAGAATTCTAACCAAATTTATAAAAAAGGGGATGATTCTTTGTGTTAGGTGAAGTAATTAAGACTAGTGATTTCAAAAATGAAAAACATGTCCCTACTATCGATTGTCCAGACAAAGTTCAACCTAACGAAGAGTTTGAAGTAGATGTACAGATTGGTAAAGAGATTAAACATCCAAACACTGTAGAACACCATATTGAGTGGATAGATCTTTTTATGCAATACGATGATGATCCAAATACCGTACATGTAGGCAGATATATGTTCGGACCCGTAGTGGGGGAACCTCATGTAAAAGCTAAAATAAAGTTAGCGAAATCTGGAACGTTGATTGCACTCTCTCATTGCAATATTCATGGACTTTGGGAAAATACCAAAAAGATTTCTGTAGGATGATTTTTGAAAATATTATATAGGGGTTGATGAGAATGAAAAAATACAGATGCACCATTTGTGGTTATATATACGATCCAGAAGTAGGAGATCCTGATAACAACATAGAACCAGGAACCTCTTTTGAAGATTTACCCGATGATTGGACTTGCCCCGTTTGTGGCGCTGCTAAAGAAGACTTTGAATTACTCGAAGATTAAAAAAGGCGGGATATTAATCCCGCTTTTTTAATAATTCTCCAGCAGCTTTTCTTATTTCTAAATTTTCACCATCTTTTGAGTCAACTATGACCGTATCTCCTTCTTTTATAGTATCTTCGATGATCATATTTGCCAAAGTTGATTCGATTTTTCTTTCTATAACCCTTCTCAACGGTCTAGCTCCATAAACAGGATCGAATCCTTCTTTTGCTATAACGTCTTTGGCTGCCTCAGTTATTTGAATACTTATGTGTTTCTCTTTTAACCTTTCTTCTAATCTTGAAATCATTATATCAACTATTCTCTTTATCTGAGAGATGCTCAAAGGTTTAAATACAATAATATCGTCCAACCTGTTAATAAATTCTGGTCTAAATGCCATTTTTACCTGGCTCATAATTTCATTTTTTGTGTTTTCATAAGATTCTTCTTCTGATTCTCCAACAAAACCGACACTTTTTTTGGTCTTATTTAAGAATTCTGAACCTAAGTTAGAGGTTAATATTATAATGGTATTACTGAAATTGACCGTCCTACCTTGGGAATCTGTTAACCTTCCATCGTCTAAGATCTGTAATAATATATTGAATACATCGGGATGAGCTTTTTCAACTTCATCGAATAACACTACTGAATAGGGTCTTCTTCTGATTATCTCTGTTAACTGTCCCCCTTCTTCGTAACCAACATAACCCGGTGCCGCACCCACTAACCTTGAAACATTGAATTTTTCCATGTATTCACTCATATCTATCCTGACCAAAGCATCTTCGGTTCCAAACAAAATCTCGGCCAATGTCTTAGCTAATTCTGTTTTTCCTACTCCAGTTGGCCCAAGAAACAGGAAAGAACCCACTGGTCTCTTAGGATCTTTCAATCCTGCTCTTGCCTTTTTAATATGGTCTGCAACAATTTTAACCGCCTCATCCTGATCAACAAGCCTTTTGTGTATTTCATTTTCAAGGTTGGCAAGTTTTTTCTTTTCATCTTCAACCATCCGAGTAACAGGAATGCCGGTCCATTCTTGTACCAAAGAAGCGATTATCTCTTCATCTACTACATTGCTTATTTCACTTTGTACTCGTTTGGCAGCTTTTTGTGCCTTTTCTAATTCCTTTTGAAGATCAAAATATTCCGCTTTTTTTTGAGATGCTTCTTCATATTTTTCCTCTAAAGTTAGTTGATTAATTTCTTCTTCAAGTTTCGACATTTTCTTTTCCAATTCCCGAATTTTTTCTGGTTTAGCGGAGTTTCTAAGTTTTACTCGAGCACAAGCTTCGTCTATCAAATCGATAGCTTTATCTGGTAAAAACCTATCATTAATATATCTGTGAGAAAGATTTACTGCTGCAATTAAAGCTTCATCCAATATTTCAACCTTGTGATGCTTTTCGTACGTTTCTTTTAGACCTTTAAGTATTTCAATTGCCTGTTCAGGGGTAGGTTCTTGTATATACACAGGTTGAAACCTTCTTGCTAAAGCTTTGTCCTTTTCAATGTACTTTTTGTATTCTTCATACGTTGTTGCTCCAATAACCTTTATTTCACCTCTAGCTAAAGCTGGTTTTAAAATATTTGCTGCATCCATTGCATTTCCTTCAGCCACTCCTGCACCTATTATATTGTGCAGTTCATCAATAAAAAGAATAATTTCATCGCTTTTTTCTTTTACTGTATCGATAACTGATTTAAGTCTTTCTTCAAACTCACCTCTAAATTTTGAACCTGCCAATAATGCAGCCATGTCTAATTGTAAAATTTTTTTATTTTTCAGATAGGAGGGAGGATTTTCATCTACTATCAACTGTGCTAAACCTTCTACTACAGCGGTTTTTCCAACACCAGCGTCTCCAACTAACACTGGATTATTTTTGGACTTTCGGGATAATATTTCAATCATTCTATTTATTTCTTTTTCCCTTCCTATGACAGGCGTAAGCTTTCCTTTCTTAGCCTCTTTGGTTAAATCAATAGTAAATTTTTTCAAAGGATCTCCCGTACCTGATTCTATTTCTTCATCTCCGCTTTCTAACATTTCTTGTAACTGTTCTCTAATTAAAGCCTCTGATGTATAAGCGGACAACAGTTTGGAGGCGTAAGATGTACCTTCCAACAAAATTCCTAATAGAAGGGCTAATAAAGGAATTTTATTAAATCCCATTCTATTGGCTTCTGATTTAGCTATTTGTAAAGCGTTTGCTAAACTTGTTGATAGATATATACCTTGTGGTCCACCATAAGACATGGAGTAATAAATTCCCATTTCTTCAGATAAAGCTTCTTCAAGTTTGATTTTTACTGAATTGATATTGGTACCTTGAAAAATTTTTTTCACATTCTCATCTTCAATATTTAGAATTGCTAACAGCAAATGTTCCGGTTTAAGAATATTTCCACCCGAATAACTTAAAACATTCTGGGCTTCTTGAAATGCTTTTAAAGATTTTTCAGTGAAATCATTCGGATTGAATCTCATTGTGTCACCTCCATCTATTTTACGTAATAAGATATTTTATCACTCGTAACTTTTATTTGCTAATTCCATTTTCATTATAATACTTTTCAATGTAAAATGTCAAGATAAAATTTTAAATTTCTGTTTTAATTCCTTTTCTTTTATAAAATCGCCCAATATATCTAACTTGTCATTAGGCAATTATTCCGTTATTAAATTCACAATATATTTTTATCCCATTTTTAAGCATTTTAGTGTTATAATTAAGACGAAAAAGATAAAACATCGGAGTGTGGAATTTATGATGAATGATATTTTAAATATTATATACAATGATGATCCTCAAAATATTTTAAAATCAGTTTTTAAAGAAGTATCCTTCCAATTGAAAGAATCAATTGGGAAAGACAATATTATGTTTATCTATCAATCAAGCAGAGAGGTTTTTAAAGCTTTAGCTTCTACAATAGACAAGTTTGAAAATGTAAAAATATATATACGTGGAGTCGAAGAGTTAAAAAACAAAATTTTCTCAAATGAAATTCTTTCGGTTAATCTACAGGATGATACTTTAAAGGTAAGTTCAGACAGCAACGATAAAAAAGAAATATTTTTATATCCGATTTTTTCGGAAGAGACTTTAATCGGAGCCGTTGGATTATTTGATAATCAAATCGACAAAGATACTTTCGACCAACAATTTTTTTATTACGTGGTTTTGATTAACTTGATTATAGAAAAACTAAAAATCAAGGATTTGAAAGACAAAGTAGTTTTAATGGAAAAACTCACCGACATTATAGAAGAAATTACACAAAAAGATGTAATAATCAAAAATGTATTGAAACTCCTAAAAGATTCACTCCATGCAGAAAGCATAGTTTTCTGGGAACTTCAAGGAGATACACTTGAAATCAAATACGTTCTTGGAATAGATGAAAACTCAATCTTAAATAAAGAGATTCCTTTAGAAAATACTCTTGAGGGAAAAGCCATAAAAGAAAGAAGAAGCTTTATGGTTGTTGGACGAGAAAACTTTCAAAATTATTTTATCCCTTTTGATGTCGATCTCAAATCTTCTATTTATTCTATTATAGAACAAAATAATGAATTATATGGTGTTTTAAGTGCTTATAACAGAGAAGAAGGATACTCCTTTAGAACATACAAAAATTTTGATGAGGCAGATTTCCATGTTTTTTCAGATACAGCTAAAAGATTAGCTTTTTCTATTCACAGAATCAATTTATACAACAAACTTCAAAATGAAGTCAGTAAATTGACTGAATTGAAAAAGAATTATGAACAACTTATCGAAAAACAAAAAGAACACTTAGATATGCTAAATGCATTAGACAAGATATCTCAAGCCGTGAGATCTGTTTACGATAAAAATTTAGCAATAAAAATAATGCTTTTAGGATTAACTTCCGGAAGAGGGCTTAGGTTCAACAGAGCTCTGTATTTGGAAAAAGATAAGGTTCGGGGTTTCCTTGTGCCAAAAATATGGATTGGTCCCGATGCAGAAGAAGATGCTAACGAAATCTGGAAAGAAGCTAACATTAGGGCTTTAAAATACGGAAACGTTGTTCAATACTTCAAAGAGGAAGCCATAAAAATACCCACAAATAACAAACTAATTCTTAGTTTGCAAAACAAAGTTTTAGCATATAAAGGACACCCTATTTTAGAAAGAGTAGTTGAAAAAAAGCAGGTGTTACATATTGTTCCACAAATGTTGGAAATTAAATGGGAAGATTTAGAAGATATATACGATATAGTTAAAATAAATGAGTTTCTAATTTTTCCAGTTGCTGGGATGGTTGAAACTAAGGGTGTAGTTATAGTCGATAACAAAATAAACAAAAAACCCATCACCAGTATAGAAATTGAAATTGTAAAATTATTTAAAGATAATATGGGATTAGCTTTAGAAATGATAGAAAATTATCAAGAATTAAAAGAAAAAACGTTGCGATTAGAAGAACAGAAAGATTTGATGGATTACTATAGGAGGTTTAAAGACAATATCTTACAAAATTTAGCTGTCGCAATTGTTGTGGTTGATAGAAATGGAAAAATAAACGAATGGAACAGAAAAGCAGAAAATTTTTTCTCCAGACCAAGAGAAACCATGATCGGAACAGCTATTCAAGGTATAACAGATATAATAGGGGAAGAAATAATTGAAAAAATTAAAACCATTTATGAAACTAGAAATAATATCAAATTAAAAAATTATGAAGTAAAACTTTCCAATACAAAGAAAATTTTTGATATTCAATTATCTCCTTTGAGAAATGAAGATTTAGGAGTTATCGAAGGTGTTATAATTGTTTTTGATGATGTGACTGAACTGTACAACCTTCAAAAAGAAATGGAAAAGCGAGAAAGACTTGCTGCCATGGGAGAAATGACCGCTAGAATAGCTCATGAAGTGAGAAATCCTATTACGGTTATCGGCGGATTTTTAAACAGAATATCTAAAATGAATAAAATGGATGATATTCAAAAATACACTCAAATTATTAAAAAAGAACTCTCTAGGCTCGAACATATAGTAAATGAAATCTTAGAATACTCTAGAGGAGGTAAAATTAACCAGATTGAAGAAGTCAATTTAATAGAAATCATACGCGAAATAATGTTGATGTATGAAGATTTTATACAACAAAAACACGTTATGGTGAATACTGATTGGTTAAAGGAAGAGATCGTAATAAAAGTAGATAAAGATAAAATAAAACAAGTATTGTTGAATTTAATAAAAAACGCTTTAGAGAGTGTTAATAATAATGGAAAAATTGATATAAAAGTTGGATTTACTGATGAAAATAGAGTTTTTTTCGAAATAACCAATGATGGACCACCCATACCACCAGAAATTAAGGAAAAACTATTCACTCCCTTCCTTACAACAAAGAGTAATGGTACAGGACTTGGTTTAGCTATTTGTAAAAAAATAATAGAAGAAGAACACAAAGGTAAAATTTATTTGGTAAAATCTGACGATACTGAAACTTCTTTCAGATTTGAAATTCCAACAGGTAATAACTAAATTATTATATAATTTAGACACTAAGGGCCAATTGTGGGAGGCGGGGCAAAGGGGTACTAAATCGGATTCGATATTACTAACATGGACACTTTAAAAATAGGGTAATTTTCAAAAATTAAATTTAAATTTTTAAAAGGTTACAGGGCGAAGCCCTCACCCACCCATCTGGACGGTGTGAGGGAAAAGATAAAATTTTCTAGGAGGGGTTAAGTTGTCTAAAGTACTAATAGTAGATGATGAAGAGAACATAAGAACTTTAATAAAAGAAGAATTGGAAGAATCTGGTTATGAAGTTATTGCGGTAAGCAATGCAAAAGATGCACTGGAAACATTAGAAAGCGATAAAGATATAGATATCATATGCACCGATATCGAAATGCCCGATGTAAATGGTTTAGAACTCGCAAGTGAAATCAGAAAAAGGTACCCAAACAAAAAAATAATATTTCTCACAGCCTACTCACATTATAAAAGTGAGATGGCATCATGGGCAGCAGATGCTTACGTTGTAAAATCAATGGATTTAACAGAAATAAAAGATACTATCGAAAATCTCTTAAAAATTCAATAATATTTTATCGGAGGTGCGCGTTTTGGATTACAAAGATACAATCAATCTTCCAAAGACATCATTCAAGATGAAGGCAAATCTGAAAGAAAAGGAGCCTCAGATCCTTCGAAAATGGGATGATTTAAATATTGCTTACTATCTCAGAGACAAAAGAATAGGGAGAAAAAAATTTGTTTTACATGATGGTCCACCGTATGCCAATGGAGACATTCATATGGGAACCGCTCTTAATAAAGTTTTAAAAGATATAGTTTTGAAATACAAAACATTGAGAGGTCTTGATGCACCTTATGTTCCTGGATGGGACACACATGGTCTTCCAATAGAACATAATGTAACTACTAAACTTGGAGATAAGGCGAATACTTTGAATAAGTCAGAAATTCGAAAACTATGTGAAGATTATGCTTTGAAGTTCGTAGACGTTCAACGTGAAAGCTTTAAAAGGTTAGGGGTAATAGGTTTTTGGGATAAACCCTATTTAACTTTAAATCCCGAATATGAAGCCAAGGTTTTAGAGATCGTTCGTACTTTAGTTGACGCTGGCAACATCTACAGGGGCACTAAACCGATATATTGGTGTCCAGAATGTCAAACCGCTTTAGCAGAAGCAGAAGTTGAATATCACGATCATACATCGGATTCAATTTATGTAAAGTTCCCTCTAGTTGGAGAAAATAATACACACGTGATCATCTGGACGACAACACCTTGGACTTTACCAGCAAACGTAGCTATTGCTGTGCACCCTAATTTTGATTACGCAAAAGTGGAAGTTGGAAACGAATATTGGATAATGGCTAAAGAATTGGTTGATAAAACCATGAAAGAAGCCGGTATAGATGATTATAAAATCATCGATACGTTTAAAGGATCAACATTAGACGGGAAAAAAGCTAGACATCCTTTTATTGATAGAGACAGCCTTTTGGTACTTGCAGATTACGTAACTTTAGAAGAAGGTACTGGATGTGTTCACACTGCACCAGGGCACGGTATGGAAGATTATATAACAGGTACAAAGTACAATCTTCAGGTAATATCTCCTGTAGATAGCCAAGGATATTTCACGGATGAAGCTGGAAAATATAAAGGGATGAAAATTTGGGAAGCGAACAAAGAAATTATCAAAGATCTAAAAGAAAATGGATTTCTCGTTCAATCAGGAAAGATAACTCATTCCTATCCACATTGTTGGCGTTGTAAAAACCCTGTTATCTTTAGAGCCACTCCTCAATGGTTTATAGACCTTGAAAAAAATAACTACCGTGAAAAGGTATTAGAAGAGATAAAAAAAGTAAATTGGATACCCAAGTGGGGAGAAAATAGAATATCCTCTATGGTGAGAGAGAGACCTGACTGGGTAATTTCAAGACAACGTGCATGGGGCATCCCAATACCAGCTATTAAATGTAAGGATTGTGGTGAAGCAATTTTAGATACCAAAATTTTAGACCACGTTATCGAAATTATAAAAAAAGAAGGGAGTAATGCGTGGTTCGAAAAAGAAACGAAAGAACTTTTACCGGATGGTTACACGTGTCCTAAATGTGGCGGTTCGGCCTTCCAAAAGGAAGAAGATATTTTAGACGTTTGGATCGATTCTGGATCATCTTTTGAAGCGGTTGCAAATTCACGCAAAGAATTAAAAAAATTCCCTGTAGACTTATATTTGGAAGGAAGCGATCAACATCGAGGGTGGTTCCAAAGTTCTATATTCTTATCTGTTGCAAAACATGGAATAGCCCCTTATGAATCTGTTTTGACTCATGGCTTTATAAAAGACGAAGAAGGAAAGAAAATGTCTAAATCCTTGGGGAACGTAGTCAATCCAAAAGACATTATCAACAAATATGGAGCGGATATATTAAGATTATGGGTTGCATCAGCGGATTACAGAATGGATATAAAAATATCTTACAATATCTTAGAACAACAGGTTGAAACCTACCGTAAACTTAGAAATACTATAAGATTTTTGCTTGGTAATATAAATGATTTTAACCCTGATGAAGATTCTGTCGCTTATGAAGAAATGTTAGAAATAGACCAATGGGCGATGATGAAGTTACATAATTTGATAAAAAATGTCACCAAAGCCTATGACAATTATGAGTTTTACAAGGTACATTATCTGATAAACAACTTTTGCACTATAGATATGAGTTCTACTTACCTGGATATAATAAAAGATAGGATATATGTAGAAGGGAAAAAATCTAAACTCAGAAGATCAGCTCAAACCGTTTTATATGAAACTGCCGTAGCTTTAAATAAGATGATTTCACCCATATTACCTTTTACAGCAGAAGAAGTTTACGATCATCTCAATTATTCAAACAAATATGAAACCATATTCGCTGAACTATGGCCCGAATACAAAGAAAATTATCTCAGTCAACAGTTAGAAGAAAAGTGGAATAAAATTTTTGCTTTGAGAGAGGATGTTTTAAAAGCGCTTGAAGAAAAAAGAAAAGAAAAATTTTTAGGAAACTCTCTAGAGGCTAAAATTATCGTTAATCTCAAAGATGATGCTTTAAAGCAAATTCTATCTCAATACGATAACAACTGGATTGCCGATCTATTTATAGTATCTCAATTTGAATTTGGTAATGTCGATGAAGGATTTGAGGGTAGGTACGGTACAATTAAAGTTACCAAAGCGGAAGGGGAAAAATGTGAAAGATGTTGGAAAGTAGATCCTAATACGGGCAAAGATCCTGAATTTCCGGGTGTTTGTCCAAGATGCGCAAGAGTATTAAAAGAAGAAATAAATGCATAAATCCTAGGATGGGCTGTATAGCGAAGGGATACAAAAAGAAGTTTTTAAAATTCTAAAGATGCTCTTTTAAGTTATGTGAGGGGGTACACCATGAAACTTTTTTTTGGAAAAAAGGAAGAGAAAGTAATAAAACTTTTTTCTAAACATTTAGAAAAAGTTGAAGAAGGAGTAAACTTACTCACAGAATCAGTAGAATTATATGTAACCGACGATATTGAAAAATCTGTAGAATTATCAAAACAAATATCTAATATAGAAAGCGAAGCTGATACATTAAGAAGAAAAACCGAAAGTGAAATGTATCAAGGAGCTTTTTTACCAAATTTCAGAGGTGAGCTTTTAGAATTAATAGAAGCTGTTGATAAGGTTATGAATAAAATCCAAACCGTTTCAGAAATCTTAGCTTTTCAAAAACCTAAAATACCTGAGGACTTTAAAGCAGATTTCTTAGAACAAAGTCGATTGGTAAAAAAAACTTATAAGTTCTTGAAAAAATCTATAGAAAACGTATTCGAAAATATAGAAAAAAGTGGTGAATATATTCAAAAAGTTGAATTACATGAACATGAAGAAGATATCTTAGAGAAAGATATGCTAAGAAGATTGTTTGAAATAAATAACCTTGAGTTATGCGAAAAATTGCAGTTAAAAGATCTTTTTTTACAAATAGGAGATATAGCTGATAAGGCTGAAGATGCGTCTGATAAATTAGAAATTATAGTCTTAAAAAGGAACATTAAATGAAAAAACCGCTGGTCACGAAAAAACCAGCGGTTTTTTTATATCAAGGTCATTGTTACATAAAGTTCACTATAGCAAAAGATAAACCTGCAGAAATTACCACCGAGATAATAATATCTAAGAAGTTCACTCCTCCAGCACCCTCAGCTGTTTGTTTTACCTCAGTAACCTCTTGAGATAGCTGGTCGACACTACTTTGAACGGTTTGCAAATTTTGTGACAATTCAGTAATAGATTGGGTATTACTATTTAATTGAATACTTAATTCGTCAGTAGTATTCTTTAACGAGGTCAACTCAGTTTTATCAACTTTAGAATCTATCTTCGAATTCAAGTTAGCAGTTAAAGCGTTCAATTTCTCCATATCTTGATTGATACTAGAAAAAGAGTTTTGTAAAGTACCGACTGAATTTTTTAACGACTTTATTTCTTGATTGTTATTAGCAACCGTTTGAGAAAGATTTTGATAATTATTATCCAGACTTTCAACAGTGTTTTCCAAATTGGTTACTCTGCTATCTAAGCTTCTAATGTCAGTTTCGCTTACAACAGGCACGGATATGGCGTTGACCTTTCTCTCTAATTCATCTATCTTTGTGGTGGCATAACCAAGCAACTCATAAGAATTCTGTAGTTCCTTCACCGAACTATCCAACCTCGAAACGGAACTCTGAAGACTAGAAAGATCACTTGTAAAAGAGTTTAATTTTGTTTGAAGTTGTTGTAATTCTGATGATGAAACCCCTTGTGGTACAGATAAACTACTTACAGTCTTTTCCAGATTTGCTAAATCTTGGGCTAAAGGTTCAACCATACTTTGTTCTACGTAATCAATCGTTCTGGACAAAGCGACAGTCAGTTGATACCTGTTCATGTTTTCTAATCCTTTAAAAGTACCATCGGGGTATCCTTCAATTATGCCAATACCAGAAAGCCTTTCAACTGCGTCATATGCCCAATGATTGATGGGAACATCCTTAAAAGACTGTGAAAATACTCCTAAAGCCAAAAATAAAAATAGAAACAAAATACCTACCTTTTTCACTACATACACCTCCTGAATTTTAGAATTTTAAGTTTTTTGCTGTTATCGATTTTATTTTACCACAAAAAATGGTAAAATAAGATGAAAAATAATTGGAGGTGTTATTTTTGTTTCAAAAAAGAACTCACACTTGTGGAGAATTAAACGAAGACGATATAGATAAGATCGTTATTTTAAACGGATGGATAGATAGGATTCGTGATTTAGGTGGAATTATTTTTGTTTTGATAAGAGATAGATACGGTAAAACTCAAGCAGTTTTCGATTCTAGTGATAACAATACGCTTTATCAAAAAGCCTTAAAATTAAAAAACGAATATGTTGTTTCTATCCAAGGAAAAGTTAGGGTGCGTCCTGAAAAAGACAGAAACCCAAATATGCCAACTGGGGGTATTGAAATACTTGCAACAAATTTAGAAATCCTTTCTGAATCTGAAACACCACCAATATACGTCAACATAGAAGAGGATATTTCGGAAAATTTAAGGTTAAAATATAGATATTTAGACCTTAGAAAAGAACGAATGCAAAGGAACTTAATAATTAGACACAAAGTTATGAAAATCACTAGAGATACGCTAAGTGCTGAAGGCTTTCTGGAAATTGAGACCCCTTACTTAACAAAATCAACACCAGAAGGGGCAAGAGATTTTTTGGTTCCTTCTAGATTAAAACCAGGAAATTTTTACGCCTTACCTCAATCTCCACAGCTTTTCAAACAACTACTGATGGTATCAGGTTTTGATAAATATTTTCAAATAGCTCGCTGTTTCAGAGATGAAGATTTTAGGGCTGATAGGCAACCCGAATTCACACAAATTGACATAGAGCAATCTTTCGTTGAAAAAGAGGATATATTTGAACTAACGGAAAAATTAATTAAAGAAATATTCGAAAAATCTATAAATTACAAAGAATTAGAGATTCCGTTTCAAAAATACGCCTATGATGAAGTAATAAAAAAATACGGTTCAGATAAACCTGATATACGGTATGGTATGGAATTTATTGATCTAACAGCATATTTTCAAAATACAGAGACTAATTTTATAAAAAATGGGATAGATAAAGGTCTTATATTAAAAGGTTTTGTTGTCCCTGATAGGTCTAAAAATTTTTCTAGAAAAAAATTCGATGACCTGACAGAGTTCGCAAAAGAACAAGGAAGCTCGGGTTTGATATGGATCGCTTGTGACAAAGAAATAAGGTCAAATATAAAAAAAGCCGCAGCTAAAGAGATTAATATCTTAGTAGAACGTGGTATAATGAAAGAAGGTGACGTTTTATTAGCTATTTTAGAAGAAACAGACAAAATAGACCAGATTTTAGGCCAATTGAGAATTAAAATGATCAAAGAAGAATTCGAAAAAAAATCTGGATTCAGCATAATTTGGGTTACTGATTTTCCAATGTTTTCTTGGAATGAGGAAGAACAAAGAATTGTAGCTGAACATCACCCCTTTACTATGCCCAACTTAGATGATTTAGCTAAATACGAGAATAAAGACCCTTTAAAAATCAAATCTCAATCCTACGATCTTGTTATAAATGGTTATGAGATCGCAAGTGGCAGCATAAGGATACACAAACAAGATATACAAGAAAAGGTGTTCGATATTTTAGGCTTGAGCAAAGAAGAGGCAAAAGAGAAATTTGGTTTCTTGTTAGAGGCTTTTAAATATGGTGCTCCTCCTCACGGTGGTATAGCGATTGGAATGGATAGATTGGTGAGCATACTTGTAGGAGAAGAATCGATAAAAGAGGTAATTGCATTCCCAAAAACAGCTTCTGGAACTGATCCTATGACCGATGCCCCATCAGAAGTCAGCGAAAAACAATTGGAAGAATTACACCTCGCTTTGAAAAAAATAAACAAGAGTGAGATGCAAAATGGCTCAAAAAGCTAAAAAAATAAAGATTGCTATAGATGGTCCGGCAGGATCAGGAAAATCTACAATCGCACAGAAATTAGCTAATTTACTAAAGATAAATTATCTAAATAGTGGAGCTTTGTATAGAATCATTGGTTATTACCTAAATGAAAAAAAGGTGGACCCAAAAGATTCAAAAAATATAGAAAATATTTTAGAAAAACTTAATATTGAAATAAAAAACAACCGTTATTTTTTAGATGAAAAAGATATTACCACCACCATTAAAGACTCGAAAATCGGTGATTTAGCTTCCCTTTATTCCCAGAATAATATTATCAGAAAAAAAGTTAATGAGATAATAAAAAAAATTGCCGAAAAAGACAGTATAGTGGTTGATGGAAGAGATATAGGAACGGTAGTTCTCCCCGATAGTGATGTAAAAATATATCTAACCGCCTCTTTAGAAGAAAGAGCTAAAAGAAGATGGAATGAGGAAAAAGAGGAAAAAGGTAATATTTCTTTCAATGATATATTGGAAGAAATAAAAAGTAGGGATTACAACGATTCAAACCGTTCTATAGCTCCATTAAAACCAGCACGAGATGCAATAATTATAGATACTACTAATCTATCCATAGAGGAAGTCCTGCAAAAAGTACTAAAAATTGTCGAAAAGAGAGGTATTTATGGAGATTAATGTAGCGAAAAGAACCGGTTTTTGCTCAGGTGTTCAGTTAGCCTACAATCAAGTGAAAAACTCCATCGTTGATAGAAATAAAATTTATATTTACGGTGAGTTGGTACACAATAAAAAGGTAATAGAAGAGTTAAATAGAGCAGGTGCGATAACTATAACAGAATTGGATGATATACCGGACGATTCTATAAATGAAACAGTAATCATCAGAGCCCACGGTATTTCAAAGTCTGAAAAAGATTTTTTAAAAAAACGATTCTCTAAAGTTATTGATATGACTTGCCCAATAGTCACAAATTTAGTAAAATACGTAAAAGGCAAACAAAAAGATGGATTTTTTGTAATCGTGTATGGAAAACCCGACCATCCTGAGATACTTGGGCTAAAAGGAAATGTAGATGAGAGTAAATTATTAATAACACTCTCTCCAGTGAAAATACCTCAAAGAAAGATATTGATCGTATCACAAACAACCATGGGGGAGGAAGAATATAAAAATTTTATAGCCGGTATGGTAAATATTAATTCTTTTACGGAGGTGTTGATAAGAGATACTATTTGTTCTGAAACTGTCTTAAGGGAAAAAGAAACACTCGAACTTTCAAAAAAAAGCACGTTGATGTTAGTTATAGGCGGGAAAAATAGTTCCAATACTCAAAAACTATACCGTATTTCTAAGAAATATTGTAAAAGAGCGTATCATATCGAATCTGATGAAGAACTTAAGGAAATAGTAATCTCTCCACAAGACAAAATCGGAATAGTTACTGGTTCATCCACTCCAAAATCAGAGTTAAACAAAGTACTGGAGTATCTACGCCAAAAGAAGGAGGATCTTTCATGATGGAAGAAAAAACTTTTGAAAAACTTTTGAACGAACAAGAGATAAACGAAATAAAAAAAGGAAAAATAATAGAAGGAAAGGTGTTTGAAATAAATAGTGATGGTATATGGGTTGCTTTGGAAGGTGCAACAGGAGATGTGTTTGTAAGTCAAGGAGAACTCATAAAACCACTACAAGAATATCAAGTAGGTCAAAAGATAGTAGTAGAAATAACTAAAACAAATGATGCAGAAGGGTTAAACTTTGCTTCTGAAAAAAGGGCTGTTTGGAGCGAAACTATAAGTAAGATAAAAGAAGGGGAAAATTATCCAATCATTTTTAAAAACAAATTAAAAAAAGGTTATAGCGTTCTGATCGAAGGTATTGTCAACGCATTCCTTCCTGGTTCACTATCTTTATTAAGACCTAAAGACGATTTACCAAAGGGAGAAAAAATGGCTAAAGTTATTTCTAAAAATGGAAAAAACATAGTTGTCTCAAGAAGAGATTATGTAGAAGAAAAAATCAGCCAAACTTTCATTGAATACGAAGAAGGAATGGTAATCGATGGTGTTGTAGAGGATATAAAAAATTTTGGTGCATTTGTAAAATTGAACGATCATCTTAATGGTCTCATACCAGCAAGTGAGGTTAGCTGGAACGAGAAGATCTCAATAAAAGATTATCTAAAAGTGGGTCAAAAGATCAAAGCTGTAATAATCAAATTGGACAGCGAGAAAAAAAGAATTTCACTATCTCTTAAACGTTTGAAAGAAGATCCTTGGATAACACTGGACGAAAAGTATCCTGTAGGAAGCATTGTTCAAGGTACTGTAACCAACATATTACCTTTTGGTTTTACTGTTAAGTTTGACGAAGGTTTAGAAGGTTTGGTTCATGAAACGGAAGTATTCTGGGGCAGGAAAGGTAGAATAAGCGATGTAGTACAAGTTGGAGACAATGTTCAAGTTAAAATATTGAATATAGACAAAGAGAATAAAAAGATTAATTTAAGTTATAAGCAAGTTTTAGGAGATCCCTGGGAAACCCTAGAAGAAACGTACAACGAAGGAAACATTGTTACAGGAACCGTCGAAAAGGTTCTAAATAATGGAGCGATTATAAAAATAGACGAAGGGATCACTGGATTCCTACACGTTTCAGAACTTTCTTGGGATTTTGTAGACGATATTTCTACGGTTCTTCAAGAAAAACAAAAGATCAAAGTAAAAATAATAAAAATAGACAAGGATAACAGAAAGATGAGACTATCAGTTAGAGAAACAAAAGAAAATCCTTGGAAAAAGGCTTCACAGGAGATAAAACCAGGTGATACAGTTAAAGGAAAAATAATCCGTTTTTTAGATAAAGGAGCAATAGTACTCATCGATGATTACGAAGTAGAGGCTTATCTACCTGCAAGCAAGGCTTCTACAAATTCAAAAAGTCTCGAAGAAACATATAGGATTGGCGATCAAATAGAAGCGAAAGTTTTAGAGATCGGTCTTGAAAATGAATTTAAAAGGGGCAATATGATTATAAGTGTAACACATCTAGAAGAAGAAAAAGAAAAAGAAGAAGCGTTAAAAATAATGGATGAAATGAACGAAGAGTAAATAGCTTCAGTAAAAAAACAAGAGGTGGAATAACTTGGAAAAACCGACAGTTCTCATAATTGGAAAACCCAATGTGGGAAAATCAACATTATTTAACAGAATGATAGGTGAAAGAAAATCAATAGTTCACGATATGCCAGGTGTAACGAGGGATAATATATTCGCCACAATTCAATGGGACGATGTATCTTTTACATTGGTTGATACATGTGGTATCTTCGAACAACCGGTAGATAAGATAGAAGAAAGACAGAAACAAATAATCTTTGAGAGTTTAAAAGACGTATCTTTGGTAGTATTTGTAATCGATGGAAAGATTGGACTTACCTCAGAAGACTATCACATTGCTGACTACTTAAGAAAGACCAATTCAAAGGTTATCTTAGTTGTTAACAAGGCAGAGAATTTTGAAAAATATGAGTTGGAGGTAAAACCAGAAATATATTCTCTAGGCTTTGGTGAAGGGATCCCTGTTTCCGCCGAACACAACAGAAACATTTTTACTTTAATGGATACTATCACAAACACTTTAAAAACTTCTGGCTTAGATTCAGTAGAACCCGTTGATAACAAAGTTGATAACAAAGAAATAAATGTTTCTATCGTTGGGCGACCCAACGTTGGAAAATCTTCTCTTTTTAACAGCATACTTGGTTCAGAAAGAGCTATTGTTTCTGAAATACCTGGAACTACCCGAGATGCCATTGATCATCTAGTTAAGATTGGCGATAAGACCTTCAGATTCATAGATACAGCTGGAATGAGAAAAAAAAGTACTATTCATTATGGAAGTATCGAAATGTTTTCAATATCAAGAACGATCAAAGCTGTTGAAAAGTCAGATGTCGTAATTTTAGTAGTTGATTCAACAGAAGGCATAACCCATCAAGACAAAAGTATTATAGGTATTGCTGAAAAAAGAGGAAAGGGGACCATTGTAGCCTTTAACAAGTGGGATATAGTTAGTCACAACCACAAGAGAAAAGAAGAATTTTTTAAATACTTTGAAAAAGAACTCTACTTTGTAAATTACAGTCCATTAGTATTCACATCAGCACCCAAAAGATGGGGGATTCAAGAATTAATAACTGCCATAGAAGATGTTGAAACATCAAGAAACAAAAAAATCCCTACAAGTGCGTTGAATGCAGCCTTAGAAAAATACACACTTGTAACTCCACCGCCAATTAAAAAAGGAAAAAGAATAAAATTTTACTATGCTACACAGGTAGGGACTAGACCTCCTGTTTTCGTATTCTATTCAAATTTACCATACGATATACCAAAATATTATCAACAAGGTTTGAGAAATATGATACGAAATTATATAGATCCTTTCATTGGTTCACCTATATTTTTAAAATTTGAAGCAAGAAAAAACCAAAAAACAACCAACACCAAACAAAAAACACTCTGAAATTTGTTTTTAAATTTTTAACACCTTACAAATCCTATTTCAGGGAGGAAATTATATGTCCATTGCTGCTTTGATTATCAGTTATCTATGTGGATCGATTCCTTTCAGCTTCTTGATTCCATGGAGTAAAGGAATAGACATAAGAAAAACTGGTAGCGGAAACGTTGGAGGAACCAATGTTTTAAGGACTTTGGGGCCAAAATGGGGATTACTATCAATCATCCTTGATTTTTTGAAAGCATTCATTCCCATTTTAATAATAAGACTGATTTTTGGCGTTGATTCGTGGATTACTTATTTTTCTTTGATAGTCCTTGTGTTAGGTCATGACTATCCAATTTTTTTAAAGTTTAAAGGTGGAAAAGGAGTTGCTTCTACGTTAGGCGGTTATTTTGCTTTGAGTCCTATGTTAGGTGTGATATTTTTGTTAATTTGGATACCCGTCGAATTATCAACCAAATATGTTTCTTTATCATCCCTTTTAGGTTTGCTTATAACTGCTATCTTAAGTTATTTTTGGAATTTAAAAATGGGTATTACCTATACACTTTTATTTTTTCTGAGCTTGTATAAACATAGATCGAATATCAAAAGGTTACTAGCTAATTCTGAAAATAAAACAGACATTATAAAAATCCTAACAAAGGAAGAAAAAGTCAAATGAAAAAAGCAATCATTCCCCTTTTTATCTATCTTTTGCTGACGAACGTTTGGATATTCTCTCAAGAATTATCGGAAAGTGAATTAAACTCTAGAGAACTATTTTCGGAAAGTCTCCAGTTGTTATTTGAAGGGAAAAAATACGAGGCACGTGTTCAATTGAATCAAGCAATGAGCGGAGAAATATACATAACAGATATACCTAAACTTTGGTACTATGCAGCAAAATTGGATTTACAGTTGGGAATGATAGACAAAGCTATTCAAGACTTGGAAAATTCTCTATTATTTTCTACCGTAAATGAGGAAGCTAACACCTTGTTGAGTTTTATAGACAGTATCAAAAACTTTTCACTTTCCAACTATGCTACACCTGTATTTCTCGAAATCAGCCAAACAGCAGGAGTAAAAGATTCTTTTGAAAGATTTTATAATCCTGTAGACTATGAGATCTCCAATTCAAATTTGTACGTCTTAGATTCTCAAAATCACTTGATATTTAAAACAAGTAATTACGAAGAAGCTTGGATAAGATTAGACAAAGACAAAAATTATTATTCTATAAACGCCGACGAAAATCTAAATAGAGTTTACCTAGGTACAGATCAAGGGATTTACTACTTTGAAAGTTATTCTCCAATTGTTAGAAAGGAAATTAAAACCGATTCAACGGTGGAAAGTACGGTATTAACAAGCGAGACTGAAAACCACATGGAAGTTTTGACGAAAGATTTCCCCTTTATAATTTACGATATTGATAACGCCGGAAGACTGGTCGGATATGATCCATACAACAATGAAATAAAAATTATAGGTTACAACGGTGAAATACTTCAACAAAAGAAATTTGATCATTTAATAACATTTCTCGATGGAGCCTTATGGCACAACAATTTATACCTTTTAGATTACGCAAGTTCATCCGTTTTTAATTTCGATATATTAAAAAATGAAGTAGTGAACATCCTAAAACTGCCAAATAAAACTTATATTTCTCTTGACGTTCTTCCATGGAATAAAATCTTAATTTCTTCTCTTGAAGATGGCATAGAAATTTTAGAAGAAGATGGAGAACTCAAGCCAATCGATGATGGTTTTAGCGGTGAAAATATCAGTCAATTCAGGGGAAAAGTCAAAATTGAAAATGGTGTGCTTATCCTTACGGATTTAGACGATAACAAAGTTTACTTAGAAAGAATAGACTCAAATACAGAAAGTAATCTATATATTTTAAATTTATATGGTTTAAAATATAGCAAAAACGACAGAACAGTAACCTTAAAAATTAATATTAACGATATCTCAGGCGAAAAAATGGATTTTTTGACCAAAAATATATACGTAATGGATTCGGGGGGAAGAGTACCCTTCAATTATCACCGTACTTATTCGATATCAGATACATATGAATACGAAATTAATGAACTCTTCCAAGTTCATGTGCCACAAATTAATACCGATTCGAAGATATTAACTCACGGTGAAATCAACATGGAACTAACCCCTGAAAAGACGATACCTTTTATCCTTTCAAGTAGCTCTTTATTTCACCTGACCAATGGAAAAGAAGTTAATACAAACTTAGAAAACCTTGCCTTCATGAGCGGAGGAAGTATTATAGATCAAAACCAAGAAGAATACCTCAAAGATTATTTGAAAGTTTCTTATAAACCTATTGATTATATAGAATACAACTTATTCCCTCCAATAATCAGTGGAATAAATCCAGCCAGTGTTTCTCTATTATTAGAAGATAAAATTTTAGTTGATACCCTTTTTTACTACACTGAAGGTGACATAAATGAGTAAAGAACTGGCATATTATTACAACCAAAAAGCGAACACTATGTTAGAAAAAGGTAATTACCTAAATGCTGCTTCATATTATAAAAAAGCGATATCTTTACTTCCTGAAGATCCTATGTTCTATCATAACATTGGGGTCTGTTATATGCTAAGTGAAGATTACGAAAAAGCTAGTAAATTTTTAGAAATTGCTTTAGAAAAAGGTATAGACTTAGATGAGACAAACCTTTACCTTGCCCATTCATTATACGAAATAAAGAAGTACGAAGATATATTATATTTAAAAGAACCTCAGGATGGACAAAACAAAATAAACTTTTTGATTATAAAATCAAAAGCCGCGTTAAAAAGTGGGAACAGTGAAGTTGCAAAAAAAATAGTAAGTCATTTAAAAATCTCAGGTTACGTTTCTCAAGAATTGGAACTAATAGAAAAAATGATATAACAAAAAAATTTAGTGGGGAGGATAAAAAATGAAAAAAGGTCATTTTATTGTCGTTCTTTTATTTCTTTTGGTTTTACCAATTATTACTTTTTCATATAACGTAAGGATGGGTGACACCTTAGGAATTTGGGTTCTGGGATATCCTGAATATTCAATAACCGATGCAGTTGTTGGACCAGAAGGAGACATCACGGTACCTCCTATTGGCAGAATAAAAGCGGAAGGTAGAACTTTAGAAGAAATCGAAAACGAAATATCGAATAAAATGGAGAGTTATATAAAAACTAATAAAGTTACGGTTGGAATCACCCAGTATGCCCCATTTTCGGTAACGGTTTTAGGAAACACCAACATAAACGGAGTTATTGACATAAAAAACGAAAAGATTAAGCTTTCAGATCTAATCGGCTTAGCTGGTGGGATAAAAGATATCACTAAATCCTCTTACGCGTTAATCAAATCTCCCGATGGAAAGGAACAAAAAATTAATATTGAATGGATTAAAAGCGGAGAAGCTGGTGAAGATCCTTATATACATGAAAATTACTTTGTTCTCTTCCCTTACGATTATACAAATAAAGTCACTGTTTTTTCAGACTTCGGCACCTCTTCATTAGATTACTATGAAGGTTTGACGTTGAAAACCGTTATCTCTTCCATGAATATTCCAACTAATAAGATACCTACAAAAATAATGATTGTACGAGAGGCAGAAATTCAAGAAGTCCCATTTGATGAAATAGTAAAAAAAGAGGATTATTCCTTACAACCAGGTGACACAGTAATAATTCCTTACAACTATACGAATAATGTTCTTGTTTTTTCTGATTTCGGATCGGCTACTTTAGATTATTTTGAAGGTATGGGAATAAAATCTGTAATAACTATGATTTCCTCTGGTTCTGATATAAACTTACCTCTAAACCAAGTAAATGATGAAATAACTGTTGTAAGAGGGGAACAAACGTACAAAGTGTCTTTGCAGAAAATAACTCAAGGAAGTGATTTTCTCTTACAACCTGGAGATACCGTAATAATAAATAAATTTGAAAATTATGTATACGTAAGTTCACAAGAAATTTCAAAAAGAATCGACTTTGAAAAACAAGAAAGAATGAACATCAGAACACTCTTAACTAAAGTTGGTATAAGCGAAGAAAATGTGGAAAAAATTCAAGTAAACAACCAACCCGTAAATTCAAATGATGAATTAAAAAAAGGTGATTTTGTCCAAATTACACTTAAAAGAAACTACGTTTACTTAAGTGGAGCATTCAACACAACGGGAAAGGTTGAATTTTTACCCAACGAAGAAATAAGCATGGATAAGATAGTTGGATTAGCTGGTGGTTTCAGTAGTAATTTTTCTGGTAATTTGGTTATCGTGGATAATTCCGGGAGCACAAAAAGTTTAACCGTCGACCCAAATAACTTGACTATGTTGAAAGATATTATACTAAGTTCTGGCTCAACGATAATAGCCGATACAGAATTAAGAATGGCGTATATATTCGGAGAAGTCTCCGATGTTATAGAATACAATCAAGGAGAAAGTTTGTATGAATTGTTGCTCCCATTAAACTTAGATGAATCCTACCAAGTTAGATATCAAATCGGTGAAAAAATGGGAACTTTAACAGCGAATGAATTTGACAGTTTAAAAAATATTCCACTAGAGGGCAAAGTCTTTGTAGAAATTTCTAAAATTGCTCCAGACCAAGTTATCGTCTACAAGGCAGGAGAAACACAAATTATCCAACAAAAAAATGTGAGGTTAATAGATATCTTCTCGTCAGTAAATGGATTCTCTCCTGTAGATACCGGAACAATCACAATCTACCAAAACAATGAAGCTATAAAAACGATAAATTCTGAAGAATTGTTAAATAATTTAATGATGGAAGTTCCTAAAGGTTCATACGTCGTTGTTCAACCAGAAGTGAGTGGTTCATACATAGCCGTTTTGGGAAATATTCCTTCTCCAAAAAGTTTAAGAACAGATGTTCCTATGAGCTTGGTTGAGATACTATCTAACTCAGCTATCGATTGGAAAAATCAAGAGAGCATTTTCATCTACACAAAAAACAACGAAGAAATAAAAGTCGACATAAAAGACGTAGAGTCTTTAAGAAATGTACTCGTTAACCCTGGATCTATAGTCTACGTACCACCGGCAGAAGAGCAAGTTGTTTACGTCTTTGGAGAAGTAGCAAAACCCGGTATTATCTCATACAATGCAGGCATGACAGTATTAGATGCTGTACTCAAAGCTGGAAACGCCTCTCAATCGGCTCAATTAACAACGGTATACTTATTCAAAGATGGCCCAGAAAATCCACCCGTAACTTTGGACTTATCTGGAATAATAAACGCAGCCCCCGTAAAAACTGGGATGAACCCAGAAGTAAAACCAAAAGACATTATCTACATTCCAAAAAACACACTAACCAACATCGTAGAAGTTATGAGTACGGTACAAACATTCATGAATTTTATTAAAACCGGTGCTGAAACATACACAAGTGTATCTGGTCTATTTTAATAAGACAAGAAAGGTGAAATTTCTTTGAAAACTTCTGAATGGCTTAAGAAGTACGATATCAGATTAAAAAAAGGGTTGGGTCAAAATTTTTTGTCTAACTCTAATGTATCTCGGGAAATAGTCCGAAAAAGTGAAATCGATGAAAATGATGTAATAATCGAAATTGGAACCGGCAACGGAATCCTTACAGAAGAGATGGCAAGGAAAGCAAAAAAAGTAATAACTTTTGAAATTGATGAAAGGCTAAAACCACTGTTAGAAGAAAGGTTTGAAGGTTCAAATAATGTAGAAATACATTTTGAAGATTTCCTAAACACGGACCTTTCTAAATTCAAAGATATTCCAAAATTGAAATATATCGCGAACATCCCATATTATATCTCTTCAAAAATATTAGAAAAAATATTTGTAGAGTCACCAAAATTTGAATACGCTATTTTTATGTTTCAAAAAGAGTTTGGACAACGGTTGATGGCGAAATCAAAAAAAAGTTACAGCCCTTTAAGTATATTCGTTCAGACTTATTGTACCGTTGAAAAAATCATGGATGTATCTAAAAACAATTTCGTACCAATTCCAAAAGTAGATTCAGTAATATTAAAGTTTAAACCTATATATAAGTATGTAGAAGAAATAGATCCAAAAGATTTCATGAAATTTGTTCACAAATGTTTTTCTAAAAGAAGAAAAACTATAAAAAACAATCTAAAGGAGATAATACCTGATACCGAAAAATATCTAACTGAGGTACAGATTAATCCGTCATCTAGACCGGAAGATATTCCATTAGAAACATATATAGAGTTGTACAAAAAATTGTTGGGGCGAAGGGGCGCTAAAGAAGGTTCCTAAAGGCGACAATATAATTATCTTTGGAGGGATAGCAATGGCTGAAGAGAACAATTCTGAAAATAAGAATGAAAATAAATTAGAATACGAAAGTTTAATCAACCAAGAAGAAAAGAAACCGCCACAAAACAGAGAGAGATTAATTATAATTACAACTATTATTGCGATTGTTGTATTAGGTATCGTAATTATATTTTCCCTGTTGTTTTTTGGTAGAAATTATAATGTAACGATCAACTACGAAATAGTAAAGTCTCAAGATCTGCAAGAGCCTTACAACGAAATAAAAGTTGAATTGATTGGAGCCAATACTTACGAAGCATCTTTCCCCATTGGAGAAAGTATAGAATTAACATCGATAGAAGAAGGAACTTATCAGCTGAATATTATGGCCGTCGATGATTCTGGTCTCGCATATTACTACTATAACAACCCAGAATTCTTTGTGAATGAAGATAAAACACTAACCATAAATCTTGAAAAATTACCTTTAAAATATCAAATAGATTACAGATGGGATAATAACGATTTATACATAACGCTTCCACAAGATTATGACCAATATTTAATTTATAGAAAAAACAGTGATGGAATTTATGAACCTTTTAGAACTTCCACTCAAAATACCGTTATTTTAAGTTCAGTGCCGTCAGAAGGATTGGATCTGAAATTTGCTGTTGTTAAAAACAATATGGTTTATGATTTCTCTGAAAACTATTATTTTCAAAAAAATAGTCCCCCCAATAGTCCTATAATCTTATCTCCATCTGCAAATCAACAATTAAGCGAGCCAAATGTATACTTTGTATGGCAAGCGGAGGATCCCGATGGAGATTCTTTGATTTTTGACTTATATTTAATCGCTGATTCCGAACAGGAGCAACTCATAGCAGAAAATATCAATACCTATTTTTATCAATTTGATTCCTTGAAAATGGGGAAAAGTTACACCTTAAGAATTGTTGCAAAAGATCAAAAAGGTGGGGAATCTACTTCTCAAGTACGATTTTCCACAAAAGTAGTTCCTGATGAAAAAGTCTACCTGTACTCTCCAAGTGGAGAAATGGGAGTAACTATATATGAAGTTACAGATCCAAATAATCCACAAGAAATTGCCACAATAGACACACCTGGAAACGTCACAGATGTAATTAATCACGATAACTATCTTTATATACTAAGACATATGGATGGATTAAGCATCGCAGAAATAAGCAAACCTAATTCTCCTAGGCTACTAGAAAACTTAAATTTAGCGGGTATTAACGGAATTAAAATCGCCAATGGCTATCTATACGCTAGATTTGAAAATGGACAAGTTAGTGTGTACTCAATTAAAGATAATCCACGTAATCCAGAATTTCTTGGATACACAGACATCAAATTCTATGGAGCGTTAGAGCCTGAAATCAGGTATATTCAAACTCAGCAAGACTTAAAAGTCGAAATTATCAAAGGCGAATATCCGGTTAGAGTCAACCTTAACAACCGTGTTTTTGTGACGGAATATTCCTTATTAGTAGCCAACGCAGAAATGAAAGAAACTGTGGAAAATTCCTTTTCTCAGGTGTTTGACACTCTTAGACTCATATTTTCAACTTATAATCCTGAAGATTTTAAAAGCAATGAAACAATTGCCGAAATTGAGAACAAATTGCTTTCAGCCTTGAATGAACTATTTCAAACAAACACCACAAACGGTATAAAAGAAGTAACTTTAGATGTTTCTAGAGTAGAATGATTTTCTATTTTGTCAATTTATGTTTGAGATAGCATTGTTCTCTGAATGCTGCAATTTCAGCTTCAAGATTCGTATTGGCAGAATCTCCGAAAAACGCATGAATCATGGGGACAACTAACGAAGGATCTCGTTTAGATACTTCTGTGGTGATGGCGTCCATTTTTGCCATCGCCACCCCTTCTTGCATACAAGTGAACGGTCCCACATGGAATATTCCAGAAACTTTTTGCCTGCCGTTCGTCAATTCACCATTTAAAAATTTTAGAAATATTCCAATTACTAATGGTGATTCTCCTACAATATCTCCATGGTACTTTCTACTCTTTTGCATATCATCGATGATTTTTTGGGGTTTAGGCAAAACAGCGTGGTCTTTAGAATACGCCCCAAAAATTTTTTTGAAACGCCAATCGGTGAAACCCATATAATTATCCACAAACCGGAAAAGCAAGTTGGGATTTCTTCTTTCGTTAATGTAAATCACATACTCTAACCATTCAGCTATAGTCCCTCTGATTATTTCTAACCTTTCCTCTTCTATCCTTTGCATTACATAATCTGTGTAAGGATCATGTTGTCTTGAATATATTTCCCCTATGTACAAAACCAAGGGAAGTGAATGCTCTTTTGCACTTGGAGATAACTTTGTAAAAGTATCTATAGCGTCTTTCACCCATCTTTTTAGATATTTTATAGAACCGCCTTTTTCCATCAATAATTGTTGCAGACTTTCCCAGAGTTTTTGGGTAGTTTCGTCGAAATCAGAAAAATCATCTGCATATGGCCTGAATCTTCTAATTAAATCATCCGTCATATCCGCCATTTTTATTGCCCTGAATACGTTTATTAATGCATCGGCTTTTTGGTAAATGGTTTTAAACTGTTCCGGTGCCTCTATCTGCAGGTAACCCGTATCAACAGAAGGGCTGATTATAGGGATGTTGTCGAGTCCTTCTTTGTGTAAAAAAATCTTCAGAACTTCTCCGTACTTACCAAAACGACATGGGCCGGAAGTGGTCGGCAAGAAAATAACAGTATTGTCATTTATCCAATCCTTTCCTTTATCTTTGGCTATTTCTTCCAAAGTTGCCATCGCATCACCAACAACACCTCTTAACGGGAAACAAACTTCCGTTGTGATGAACCTATCGGCTGCTTCTTTAGCTTGAATTGTGGCCGTTGGTAAGACCTTCGCTTCTATTCCGTAATGTTTTAGCATAGCTTTTCCCAGGTTACTCGCTTCACCCATGTAAGGAATGAGCCACTGCCTTTGCCCTAATTTTAATTTGTCCTTATGACCATCGGGGAATAAGACAAAATCTTTGAACTCCAAATCAGTTTTTGGTTTACTCTTTTTTACAACCCGATCGTGTGCCTCAGCTCTTGTAACAAAGGGGGCGTTGTTGGTTTGAGCATCTGTTACTAAATGCAAAAATGGTTTGTCTGCTCTTTTGAATATCTCATCTTCATGATAAAATTTCACCGAATCTGGTCCGCAAGCAAAATTCATCTGTCTTATTGGAAATAGTTTTGGATGTTGTGCAACAAATATAGAAGCTTGGAGAATATGAGCATTTTGATACCAGTATTCGTTGAAAGAAAGATCGTCTATAGGAATAACCTTGTAATACTCTTCCAAAAAAGTTTGTGGAATATAATTCATACCTCTTTGCTTGGTGAACATAGAACCTGATTGTGAGGAAGCTTGAGGGTCTAGTACAACATAATCTCTCCCTAATCCTACATACCCTATCTCTTCACTTTTTTCTAATTTGTTTAAGAATCTTTCCCCTTGTTTGTGTAAATCACTTTTGAACGCTTTTAACTTTTGATCGGCATAATCGATAGCTTCCAATATCTTTTCTTTGGAAATATCGTAACCAATTCTTTTTAATTCATCGTATATCGCTTGAGCTGACCTTTCTTTATCTTTCCAGTAAAGAACCGGAAGAATCTCTCTGTCTTCTTCCAATCCCAATATGTCTTGTAACAAGTAACCTTCAGCCTCAGTATATATGCAGAATTTTCTCATTGGTTTTTTATCTCTTACTTCTTCAATAACCGACGGGTTAAACAGATGTTTTATCCTTTTATCTTTTGCCAGTAGATCCCCATGTCCTACAACGAGTTTCATCGCTATACAAAACTCTGTAGGAGCAATATTAATACCTCTTTGTGCGATTTCTTCATCTGAAATTGGAGATAATACCGGTAAAAATCCAATTTTACTAAGCAATGCTGCAGACCAAACCCCTATTTCTCCTAAAGTTACTCCAGCCCTGTGAATACCTACCGTTTTTTCGTTATCGACATTTATTTCATCCAATTTTTCGTAATTGATACCTTCAAAATGTTTTTCAAACAATCTATGATAAACTTCAACATAATCTACCTTTGTTTTTTCTGCCCCTTCACTGTTACCTCTTGGGCAAAAACCACCGGTTATAACTTTTTCCCCACCGATGGTAAAGATTTTCAATTTGCAGTTTCTTACCTTACAGGACAATTTGCCGAAGTAATCTGAACACATTACCTCTTCTTTTTCAAATTTCATATTCACTACTTCGAAGCCTCTGAAAGCTGAGCGTACTTCTTTTCCTTCTTTTTTCAGCTTCAATATCTCTTCTCTTAGAAAAAGACCTGCTCCCCATGCTCCAAACAACTCTCTGTGGGGATAGGCATAGATATCTTTATTCGTAACTTGTGCCATTGCTGCCAGGAAAGCTTTGCCCAAGGCTGGTCCACCTTGACAAGAGCATTTGTTTTGGACATGTTGTGGACCTCCAACAAACTTATTAAAATAACTAGCTGCGGTGGATCTAACTATCGCTGCCGCTATCTCTTCTTGTGAAAAACCCTCGGAAATTAAACGGTTTTCTTCCATCTCCATGAAAACGCCGCATGTAGAATCTATAATTGGCACTTTTTCAGCCTTCAATGCTGCTTCTTGAAGTGTTGATTTGACATCCAAGCCTAACAATTGAGCCATGTTTTCCAATGTTTGACCTGCCCCAGCTTGACATGAATAATTCATCCTAGCCTCTTTTATCTGATCTGTAGCTTCTTCCCCATTAAGTTTGAAAGAAGTGAACTTCATATCTTGTCCACCAATTTCAAATATTGTGTCGATCTTTTCATCGTGAAATTTAATTCCTTTGGCGTGACATGTGACTTCATCAACGGCTCCATCTAAAACTGTGTATCCTTCCTCTTCTAAAGCTTCTTTTTTCTTTTGACTTATCAAAATTCTTTCGTACAATTTTCTGGCTGATCCTGTAGTACATACTCCAAGGACATTATAATTGTTAGATTTTTTGGCTAAATGTCTAAACACTTCTTTAAGAGCCTTTTCTGGATCGCCGTGGGTGCTGATGTAGATCTTGTCTAAAAGATCTCCCGTTTCAACGTCCACAATAGCAGCTTTTGTGGTAGTTGAACCACCATCTACTCCTATGGTGACGTCTCTAACCACATCTGGTTGCACTTGCTCAATTTTTCCCTCATAGTTGTGAACTTTATCAAGGAAGGCATAAAGAGGTTTAGCATAGGGACGTTTACTCCTTGTAAAATTAGAGATTTCAGAAAGTCTGTTAAAATCTATCACAAATTTATTCTTCTTTTCTAACGCTTCTAAAGCTATTCCAATTGCTCCAATCGCCGTATGGTACTTAGGCCTTTTAACATTTAAATTGGTTAACAAGTTAAAACTTTTTAGGATATAATCACTTGAAAAGACTCCACCTGTAGCTATTGCAGAAAGAGAAGGATCAAGTTCCCTCGCTCCAATCACGTCATTTTTATAATTTCTTGCCACTGTAGAGTACAATTTTGCAACTAAAAAAGGCCTTTGAGCACCTTCATTTTGTTCATGTATCAAATCTGATTGAATTACAACACCACATCTCGCGTTGAAGCCTTGAATATCGCTGTAATCTTTCACCTCGTTCTCTGCTTGCGCATATAATCTTTTCATTAGTTTAATTTTTTGTGAGTAATCATCTAACTGAAAAAACTCAGAATCGTTTTTTAAGTATAACCTTTTCAACTGTTTTTCAACTAAAATCCCCGAACCGCCACCACATTTGCTATTAGCTGACCACTCTATAAGATTCACCTTGTCTTTAAGATGTCCAAGTCTTAAAAAATAGGAGTCCTTTGCTCCAATGTGGAATACATAGGAAACGTTTGGTTCAAGAAAAGAAGCACCTTTGGGAATAGTAACACTCTCGTAATCAAACAAGAGTTCCGGAAAAACTTTGTTAAAAAGTTGCGCACCTATGCCAGTGAACGATGTGGAAAGTATTTCCCCATCCAATTCAGGTTTTATCGATTCCCAAATCTCGGGTAGCCTTTTTAAAGGCACACCAAAATGTGGAATACTTTCTTTTACGTATTTTAGTTTTCCTTCTTCATCAATGACCGCTACGTGAATACTCGAGGATCCAATATCAAAACCAACGTAATACATATACCTTTTTCACTCCCTAAAATTATAAAATTTTTCTTTAAAAACTCTAAAACCTACTTTAGCGCACATTTACCCCACAGCCCACCCTATCCTTTTTCTTCCCACTATTATGATATACCTTTTTACAACCACAATCAAGTTTCTTAAGGTTTTTTTACAAATAAAAAAATAAGCCCCTTAAAGGGGCTAAAGTAAAACATTGTAAATTATAGTCAGAAAATTTTTCTACTATCTTTTCTAAAGGCCAGGACCTTGTTTAAAAGTGCTTCAAATTCTATCCAAAGGTTTTAATTTCTCCTTAAAAATAGCAGTTCTTTTATTATTTCATAAGCTTATTCACCGAAAGACCATACTACCGTTCCATATCTTTGTGTTCCATCCCACACATATCTGATCAGGTTCACGATTTCCTCTTCTTTTTCACTTTTCTTTCCTTCGTAAAATGTTTGTGCGTAATAGAAAAGAATTTTTGCTTCCCCATTTTTCGAAAATCATATGAGTACATTCTTTGATTCAAAAAATACTGGCTTTTAAATATTTTGGGCATAATTATTTATATGCATTTATTAATCTTTTACCTTCCACACTCATTCCTTCTATTAGCCATTGTTCCAATCTATCAAACATTTGTTCTTTCCTATTATAGTAAAAGACTCTTTTTGAGAATTTTGGTAACGGAAATACCTCTTGCAGCTAAATACCTGCAAAACGCTGTAGCAACCATACTTTTTCCTACATCTGACCCCGTTCCAACAATCATCAATGCTTTTGCCATATTTTTTCATTCCTCTTTCAACCTTTTTATTAAGACATTTATTTTATTCTAAAATTTCTTCCATATTTCGCTTTTGCCAATTAAGGCAAAAAAGAGAACCAATTTCTACTTTCTTTTCATAAAAAGATGTCTGATGTATGATTGACCATAAAAGCCGAATAAGACCTCCGTGGGTCACAAGCAATATCGATCCAATCAATTCTTTGGACGCCCATTCCTCAAAGAAGGATATAACCCTTTTTTCCATCTGAGCTAGTGTTTCCCCCTGTGGAGGAGCATAATCATAAGGACTATGTAACCAGTTTAAAAAATCTTCCCGTTGATTTTGGTACAGCCAATCGTAACTTTTTAATTCCCATTCGCCAAAATTCATTTCTTGTAAACGTTCATCTACGTAAATAGGAATGTCTTTCTTTTTTTCATCAAGCCTTCGATAAATCTCCCGTAAGGTTTCCTCAGATCGTTTCATTCCACTATGGAACATGGCTACCCAGGAAATAGCAACTAAGCGATCGATCCACTTTAATAGATCCGGATCTTCTCTAGATAGTAAAGGAACATCTGTTTTTCCCAGTAATAAACCCTTTTCATTATATTTTGTTTTCCCATGACGAAGAAGATAAAAATCCATCATAGATATACCACCAGCATGATCCAAAGGAGCATCTCTCCCCCTTCAATCATCCATCCGTACACATCTCCTGTTAACCCTTCTATCTTTTTTTTAAAATAAACTCCTGATAAGATAATAAATATCAAGTTAATCAACAACATAAAAGGAAAATAAGAACTTAACCAAAAGCCCGGTAACAACCAGATAATTGATACAAACAGCATCGGCAATTTGAACCAGTCCTTGTATTGCTTGCCTAATCCTTCATCTCTTGCATAGGGAAACAAAACAATAGCTAACAGTACTCCCCATCGGGCGATAAGGGGAGTAATAATTAAAGCTTCTTTTATTAAATCTGATGACAACAGTATTGATAGGCTAAATATTTTAATGCTATATAATCCCATAAATCCAATAACTCCCATCGCTCCCACACGACTATCCTTCATAATTGTTAACATTTTTTCTTTACTCTGACAACTGCCTATTCCATCAAAAACATCCATCCAGCCATCTGCATGCAGGGCACCAGTTAGCCACAATAAAAAAACAACAAGAAAGACTGCAAACAACGACTCGGGAAAATAAGGGTGAAAAAAATCATAAAATAAATATACCAGTCCCCCCAATAGCCAACCAATGAAGGGAAGGAAAAAAATTGTTCTTTTTACATTTTCCTCTTGATAAGGAAAGGAAAAGGGAAGGGGAATTCGACTATAATATTGAATTGCTAAGCCTAATGCGTTAAGATAATTATTGATCATTCCGTATCCCACCCTTTAATAGAACCGGTATACCAGATACAACCATATAAACCTCATCTGCAATGTTGGAAATCTTTTGATTAGTCCACCCTAAAATATCCTGATACACTCTACCTAATGGATTCATTTCTATTCCACCCCAATCAACTTCATTGGTTACAATAATTACTGGATAGCGATGGCCGGTAAGGGCGTGAAGAAAATCATCAATCATCGATTCTACTTTTTTTTGTCCTTCCTCTGTCTCCCATAGTTCTTTCCCTTGCTCATCCTTCTGCAAAAGGAGATTAGAGATCCAAAGGGTGATACAATCGATTAAGGATGCAACTTTTTGATTCATCTGCTTATCAAAATCATCACTTCTATCCTCATAAAATAACTTTGCCAAATGAATGGGTTCTTCTAGAGTTCGCCATGATTTTGGTCGATTCTGGCGATGAATCACAATTCTTTTTTCCATTTCCTCATCCTTTGCTTGCGCTGTTGCAATATAACGAACATGATCCCCATAGGGTTGAACTAAACGTTGAGCAAAGCTTGATTTGCCACTACGAATTCCACCTGTTACTAAAATAATTTTTTTATCGTTTTGAGACAAATAAGTTCAACTCCTTTATCAACTGCTGATTTTCTTCACGCCTTTTTACGGCAAGCCGAATATAGTGCTTGTTTAATCCATAGAAGGAATCAGCTAAACGAATAGAACATTCTTCTGCCTTCCTATCTCTTACCGCTCTTTTTGCGACACCTTTGCTTGGGAAAAGGTAGCCATTTCCTGTAGCAAATGTTGAGTAGAACGAATTAAAGGTAAGGCTAAAATCGCTCCAGTTCCTTCTCCTAATCGTAATGACAATTGTAATAACGGTTTTAATTGCAAGACTTTTAAAATAATTGCATGTCCAGGCTCTTCTGATTGATGGGCTGCAATCATATAAGATGCAGTGATAGGATGAATATATGTCGCAGCAAGGGCGGCAGCACCTGTATTCAGTCCATCAAGCAAAACTGGGATTTGTTTGTAGGATGCAGCAATAATCATTCCGGTCATTGCCGCATGTTCCACTCCACCAAAGGTAGCTAACGTCTCCATAGCATCTTTTGTAGCAAGTTGGTGCTTTTCAAAGGCTTTGCGAATCACATTTATTTTATGTTTTAGTTGAATATCATTAAGTCCTGTCCCTTTACCTGTCATCTGTTCAACGGGTAGTTCAAGCAAATGAGCAGCTATAGCGGCACTTGATGTAGTGTTGCCAATACCCATCTCTCCGATCGACAACATTTTCGCTCCCTGTTCAACTTCTTCAATTCCTAATTGAAATCCGACCTGGATAGCATCATACACTTCTTTCTTGCTCATTGCTTTACTGAATAAGAAATTGTTAGTTCCTTTTTTGATCTTACGTTGAATCAGTCTGGGATCTGCAATCGTATCTTTCATTCCTACGTCAACTACTTTGATGGCAACATTATTGTTTTTAGTTAACACATTGATAGCTGCCCCTCCCTGCAAAAAGTTATACACCATCTGTGTAGTAACTTCAGACGGAAAAGCAGAGACACCTTCTGCGGTAATTCCATGATCTCCTACAAATACATAATGAGTTATAGGATCTACAGAAAAATAAATCGACTGATAAATTGCCGATAATTGCATTGCCAACTGTTCTAACTGTCCCAAACTTCCCTTTGGTTTGGTTAATTGATCCAAACGTTCTTGCGCTTGCATAATATATTCTTCGTTTAACGGCTTTAATTTGGGTATTACTTCTTCCCACTGCATGTTTTTAACCCCTTTAATTACAATATATTAACTTAATACTCAATATCCAACACTGAAGGAATTACTTTTTCATAATTCTGCACATCACCGTTTCAAAGGAAATGATTAAACCTAACTTCTACTTCTTTTCTAGTTCCTACTATGACGATTCTTGAACAATTTACTTTATCCATGGAAGGTCCTTACCATATGACCAATTAAAAAAACCTTAACTTGCAAGAAGTTAAGGTTTTTTAACATAGTACACTACCCGATTGCGATTAAGTTGCGTATTATCACCTTATCCTTCCCTCCGAAGAACAAACATCTTTCTCTTAAAAGCAGGTCTCCTGGCTTGCACTTCCCTTTACTCTTGTCCCTTCCCGGCACAAAGTCCAGTGGTTTTGACAATTTCATCCATGCTTACAGTAGCGGGGGCTGCATCAGATTTTCACTGATTTCCCTATTATTCCATAAAGGCACTTTTAAGTGAATATTTACTTTTACATAATTTAATTATACATCAACATCGTATTTTTTCCAAGAGTTATTAGGCTCATTATCAAATATGGCTCTACTAATTTTAGAAATTTTAAAATTTACTTCAAAGCCACCTCGTCCAACACCCATCTATAAAGAATGGTAAGAGTTACTTCCTACAGTGCTTTTAAAATTATTTTATTTTCAAAGTATTTATACGAAGAAAATAAATATCATCGAACCCTAAATTTTTCTCTATTTCAATCAATGGGATTATAATTGTTTCATTATTTCTTTGGTATTTTCATACAACTTTTTGTATAAACTGAAATATTTATCATAAACACTTTTGTTATTAGCGTCTGGTGAAGTATTTTCTTTGAACTTTATCCATTTCTTAATATCTTGTGAATCGTGAAATACACCTGTTCCTAAGCCTGCTAAAAATGCATCTCCTAAAGGTGCTTCAACATCTTGCATCGTTCTTTTCATAATATATCCCGTCATATCTGCAAATATTTGAGTCCAAATATCACTCTTAGCAGCTCCTCCTACTAAGTAACATTCAGAATTCAATTTCATTCCAGTATTTTCCGCGTATTCCATATTATGTCTCAGAGAATAGGCTACAGATTCCATAAAGGCTTTGTAAAGATGGCTTCTTTTGTGATACAAGTTAAGTCCTATAATAGTTCCTTTCGCATTTGATTCCCAAATAGGTGATCTTTCACCCATGAAATATGGCAAAACTATAATCCCATCACATCCTGGAGGAATATCTTTTGATTCTAATTCAAGAAGTGAATAAGTAGAAATACCTCTTTTTCTTTCAAATTCCTTTTCATATTCCCCGAATTCTTCTCGAAACCATCTCACTATGGCCCCAGAGGTAGCTCCTCCCCCAAACGTGTATATTTTTGTTAAATCATCAACTACATAGGGATAGCTCACCAATTCTGGGGTTAAGTATTTGCCATCGTGAATATTGCCCCAACATGTCGAAGTACCAACCATAGCTACGTGTTCACCTTCGTTGACAGATCCGGCACTTAATTGAGCAACTGGGGCGTCAATACCTCCGGCGATTATTGGAGTACCTTCCAAAAGTCCAATTTCTTGTGCAGATGTTTTGTTAAGGGTTCCTACAATCTCAGAAGATTTAACTATTTTTTCAGGCAATTTATCTGAAGTTATACCAAGAATTTTGCACATCTCTTCTGACCAGTATTTTTTTTGAATGTCGAAAATTCCTCCAATATTACCTGCAGAAGAGAAGTCTATTATTACTTCACCTGTTAGTTTGTGAATGACGAAATCTTTTGGTGTTATAAATTTATAAGTTTTGTTCCAAATATCCTTTTCATTATTTTTTATCCAAAGAATTTTTGTGAAACCAAAATAACTATCGACATAGTTACCTGTTATCCCAAATAAAGTTTCTTTAGGAACATTATTTTTAACCCAATCTGTTTCTTTCGTTGCCCTTCTATCCATCCAAATTAAACAGGGCCTTAGGGGGTTGAAATCTTTGTCAACTGGGATTCCTGAACCTCCGTATAATCCACTTATAGCTATTCCTGCAACAGTTTTTGGATTTATTTTTCCTTTTTCTAGGACTAATTTCAGAGTATCAATCACCGCGTCAAACCACACATTAGGCCATTGTTCAGCCCAATTGGGTTGAGGTGTCAAAACAGAATATTCTTTCGAAGCTTCTGCAACGACTCTTCCATTTTCATCTGTGATAACAGATTTAGTGCTTTGAGTTCCTATATCCACTCCCACTAAATACATCTTTAGTTCCTCCCGGTGTGCTTTATATTTTTATTATAGTATAAGCAATATTTCTTCTTTCATAAGTATATGCAACCATTAATTCAGATTCACTGATTATCTGAATCCATGGATATGAATATTCTTTGTTTTTTGAATTTTCTAAAATAATTTCTTCATGCCACGTATTTCCAAAGTCATATGAAGTAAAAATAGACAACTTTTCTCTTTTACCCCAAAACGGATCCTCCAAATTAGATAACTTTCTAGGATCTTCAATAATTTCTCCTTTCTCTAAACCCAACGGATTACAACAACAAACTAATAAATTTCCTATCTTTTCTAAAGTCACTCTTGAATTTGGATTTGGTATTCCTGTAGATTTGGGTTTATCCCATTCTTTCTTTTCTAAGTCATAAGTTGTTTTATAAATATAACCATCTCTAGTTCTTAGCAACGAAAAAATGTGATTTTTAATTTCGATCATGTCTTGTTGAATATTTCCCTTTTCCGTCTGAATCTCACCAAATTTTTTCCATTTGTTTCTTTGAATATCATTTGATATATAGGGGGTACTAATCCACATCTTTTCATTATATATAGGAAAAACATATCTGTTATTTCTTAATTTCAATAATTTAGTTCCAAACAAAAGGTTATTGTTAACTAGAGAAAAAGGTTTTTCTTGAGTCCAAGTTGTTCCTTGATCATAAGACTCTTTATACCACAATGACGTTTCAGTCCAATCTTTACCTTCCATGGCAGCATAATACACTCTTATTGTATTACCAAATAATACTGGAACTGTATTACCTAGAGATCTTACAGGATCATGAACAAAAAGTTTTGGAGATTCCCAACTTTTTTCAAGAATATTGTATCGGGAAGTAAATAAATCAACATCTTTATTACCTTCCCAGGTTCCCGCAAACCAAAAGGCTAATATTTCTTTTTCATTGATTTTACAAAGACTTACTGAATGAGAACTCAGTTTACCTGGGATTTTGTCAAATATAAAGGATTTTCTAATAACATCCATTTTTTCACTTCCATATAAATTTTTTTCAATCTAAAATTTGATAATCGATATTTTTTATCTTACAAAAATGTACCAACTCATCTATAGAATTCCCATATACCCCATGTGTATGGTTACAAGGGTAATATTCCAAAAAGGTTTCTATATCAGTATCTAATTTAGCATATGCATGTGGCCATTCGATTTGTACTTGTTCACTGAGCCTTTTCTTTTCTTCTTCAGAAAGTTCGACAAACTCAGCGGGAACTATTGTCATTACATAATTCCCATCTTGCCTTGCAAGTCTTGCTAATGTAACTCTCCCAGGAGCTGCAAAGTGTTTAACAGCGCCACCACCTGCTGGGAAATAAAAATCTTCAGGGTGTATAATCACGTTTTTCAAATTTTCTTCAGGTTTGTTAGATTTCCCTGCAAAATATGTCGCATGCTGTCCAGAGTTTGCTAAATCCAACAAATTCTCTTCTTTGAAGTAATGCCTCACGTCTGCAAACAATACAGGGGTTTGGGCTATATGTTTAAAGATTTCCATGGTTAAAGCTCCATCCATATCTGTTTCAGTTGCTGCCACAATAGGTTCCTTTACACCATCAAAATCGTATGGATCGTTCAAAAAAGCTTCTGCAATATCTAATGTTGCATAATTATTTGTCATTTCAGGTTGTCCTTTGAATCCAACAAAATCAAGCTCTTCTTCTTTTATAATTTCAAGTGCAGCGTAATATAATCCTATCTGCTTCTCTAAAATTACAGGAGTGAGTCTATTGCCGTCATATTTAACGGTTGCTAATTTTTCAAGCCATTCTCTTGCTTTCTTTTTCTTCTGAGATGGCACTTTTTCAGCTTTTAAAACCAATGCATATTGGTCTACCTGTTCAACATCAATTCCAAATTCTTTCATCCATTGATCTCCGTTGGCAGAAGCTGTGTACATTCCCATGGGTCTTCCACCAAACATTCCGTACCTTTCTCCTTTTAACCTATGTGCAGCACTGGCAGCTCGTATGTATTTTAGTAATTTTTCTAAAACCATTGGATCTTCTGGCTCTCCCCAAACTCTTTCTGGGAATATTCCTATTTGCTCTAAAGCACCAGCTGCAGCTAACAATCCTACCATTCCAGGATACTTTGGATTTATTTGGCCATAAGTTAAATACGGTCCAGGGGCATAAAGTGAAGCCATAACGCTCAAATGAGGCCAACACCATATAGAATAATTGAAGATCGTCATTTCCACTTCTGCTTTCATCATTTCTTTTCCAGCTTTTTTTGCTTTTGATGGTTTGTTTACAATGTCTGAAGCTCTTACTACTTCTACTTCACCGGTGCTTTCTAACGCTTTTACTAGCCTGTCTTCAAATTTTTTGTTCATCTCCAAGGTTTCCTCATGAACAAAATCTCTACCATCTGAAAATGTGATTATCCCTATTTTCCTTTTTTTCATATAAAATTAGCCTCCTCATAGATTTTTTTAATCTGTTATGATTTCAAATTTTTGACTGACTTTCTTTCTATTAATTCTCCTTTTAATATAACTTTCATAGGTCTGGCATATCTGTCTTCTATCCTTGATAGTAAAGCTGTGGCAGCTATTTTACCTTCTTCTAATATTGGTTGTTTTATAGTCGTTAAAGGTGGATCTATCAGTTCATTTTCAGGTAAATCATCAAATCCAACTAAAGACAGTTCTTCAGGAATTTTTATATTATTTTTTTTAGCAGCGAAGACTATATACTTAGTTATATTGTTGTTTGTAGCTATTATCGCCGTTGGTAAACTCTTTTTTCTCTTCAGCTCATTTAAAACTCCTATAGCTTTTTCATAAGGAAAAATATCTTCACATATCCATTCATTTTTAACGGGAATATTCAACAGTTTACAACCCTTTAGAAAACCTTTGAATCTTTCTTCTACAGTGAATATTCCTTTTTTAGACAAAAAAATACCTATCTTTTCATGACCATTTTCTTTTAAATACATTAAAGCTTGAATAATTGCATCTTGGTTGTCTACAATAACATGATCAAATTGTTCTTGATTATAAAACATCCTGTCGTAGAAAACTACTGGAATACCCATTTTGAAAAAATCTTGATATAATCTCAAATTACTTTTTCCGTTTTTTTCTGTAATTGGGGAAGCTAAAATACCTTCAACCCCATGACTGATCATCCAGTTTAAATAGGTCTTTTCCTTATCTACATTCTCATCGACGTTACTTAACAAAATCTTATATTCACATGGAAATAAAACATCTTCTACCCCTTTTAAAAAATCCAAAAAGAAAGGGTTCCTTATATCAAACGCTATAACACCAATAATCTTTGATTTTGAATTTTTAAGTGTACCTGCGGATAGATTTTTCATATACCCTAATTTTTGAGCGGTATCTATAACTTTTTTTCGTAATTCTTCAACTTGCGCCAGGTTTACCAGACAACGCTCTTGAAACTGTAGAGGGAGATATATTCAGAGCCTTTGCGATGTCTTTTATTGTAGGTTTTTGCATGGAATTACCTCCTAAAAATATTTCTCTGACTTGTCCTTCTTTTGATTACTGCATGTTTTTCAAAGAGTAGGGTTGTAAACTACAGCAACAATTTTAAAAAAAGGTAATAATAAATTCTTTTCTTCGTTTCTCATAATTTAAAATCATCTTCAAATATTTCTAAATCATTTTGCGGAAAATTAGTCTTTAAAATTTCTTCCACAACGTTCAAAGGAAGAGTTAAATCATGAATTCCTAATTTTAGTAGTATGTTGACAGTTGTAATATCTTTTATACTTGCACCTAACAACCTAAGTTTGGGGTTGTTTTTTTCACATATGTTTAATATATCTAACAATCTGTTTTCTGTATCAATATTATTTTTTTTCATTCTATCATAATAAAAAGCTATATAATCCACATTACTAAACACAGCCGTAAAAGTTTGTTGTATAGTATAAACTGCAGTGGCACAAACTTTAAAACCTAAATCTTTTAAAGGCAAAACATAATTAGCTGAAAGAGAGGGATCCCATGGAAGTTTGATTATGAACTTCTTAGCATCAATTTCTCCTTTTTCTAAAAGTTTATGCAATTCCATAAACCAATCTTTATCTTTTTTTACACTTCCCTGAACGAAATGATTTCCTGGGATTTTTTGGAGAAAAGTGACGGTTTCTACAAAACCCCAGGAATTAGTCTCCTTTTTTATTATGGAAGGATTTGTAGTCAACCCCTGGATAAAAGGAAAATTTAAAAGTGAAATAGCTTTCTCATTAATCGAGTCTATATATATCATGTTTTGACAACCCCTTTTTTAAGAATTATATTAGCATACAAGGCACTTTCACTTGTTGCAACTATAGCGTATACGTTTCTAGCTCTTTCATAAAATTTGAATCTCTCTAATACTTTAATTCTAAAATCTTCGTTAGAATCATACAATATTTCTTCGTAACTTTTCCAAATCTCAGGTTTGCTACTTAAATTATTATCCATTAATAGAACGTTTTCTTCAACAAAAGTATCTAGAGGTAAGTATTTTAAGATGGCTGTTAAAATTTCTGGGATTCCATGACCATCTAATCTAACAACTTTTACTCCTGTCGAATGGCTGGGATAATTTCCATCAGCCAACAATATTTCATCCCCATGTCCCATTTCTAATAGGACTTTCATTAATTCCGGAGATATTATCTTAGGTATGTTTTTTAACATATAAATCACCTCACGAATTCTATTTGTTATGCTCTTCTTGAACGTATTTGATCAATTGAAACAGTTATGACTAGAATAATTCCGACTATTATTCTTTGCCAAAAAGGGTTAATGTTCAAAAGGACGGATCCATTATATATCGTCGCCATAACTAAAGCACCCAAAAACGCACCGATAGCGCTTCCTTGTGCGCCCATTAAACTTGCTCCTCCCAGAACAGCTGCAGCTATTGCATCTAGTTCGTAGCCTGTTCCAGTGCTCGGAACTCCCATCCAAAGCCTTGAAGTTTCTAATATTCCAGATAATCCCCATAAAAATCCGGCTATCATGTAAACTCCTATAACAACCCATCTAATATTAATTCCAGATAATCGTGCTGCCTCTGGGTTACTACCAACAGCATAAACATATCTTCCAAATGTTGTTTTTCTCAATAAAAATTCCATAAAGCCTATTACAGCTATCAAAAACCAAAATAGGTTAGGAATCCCTAATAGTGTTCCAGAAGAAAATTCCGCTATACTTCTGGGCAGCCCGAAAACATTTCTTCCTCCAGAAATCAATAATGCCGCTCCTCTTGCGATACTCATCATAGCTAAGGTAGCAATAAATGGAGGTACCCTAAATTGATGAACAAAAAAACCATTTACGAAACCGAGACCCGTCGCCAACGCTAGAACCATTAAAACTCCAAACCAAACTGGAGATCCCCCTACTAATAGCATTGCAAAAAGTATATTAACCAAAGCAACAACTGATCCAACGGATAGATCGATACCTGCAGTTATAATAACTAAAGTAACACCGACAGCATTTATACCTTGAATGGTCACTTGCCTTAATATATTTTGAATATTTGATACAGTTAGAAAATTCTCAGTTGTTAGTGAAAGAAAAATCCACATAGCTACTACTACTAGTAGTATAACTGCTTGAGTGCTCCAGGTAAAATTAAATTTCTTGTTGTTAGTCATTTTTTACACCTACCTTATTTTTTTCAGTTTTTAAAGCAATGGATAGAATTTTTTCCTCAGAGAATTCATCCCTACTTACCTCTCCTGCAATGGTTCCCTCTCTCATTACAAGTATCCTGTCACAAATGGACATTAACTCAGGAATATACGATGAAATAAATAAAATTGCGTTCCCTCGCGAGGCTAAATCATTTATCAATTCATAAATCTCTTCTTTTGCACCAACATCTACTCCATTAGTAGGTTCATCTAATATAAAAACCTCTGATTCACTAGCTAGCCATTTAGAAAGAACAACTTTTTGTTGATTACCTCCACTTAAATTTTCTACTTTTTGATAAATTGTAGGAGTTTTAATAGATAAAGATTCTATGAAATGAAATGTATTATCTTTTTCTTTTTTTGAATCGATAATTCCAATCTTACTTATACGAGTGTATATAGGAAGGTTTATATTATCTTTAACAGATAGGCGAAGTGCTAACCCTTGTTCTCTTCGATCCTCTGGGATTAATGCTAGTTTTCTTTTAATCGAACTATTGGGAGAAGGTTTATTAACTTGTTTACCTCCTATATATATTTTTCCTTCTTCAATGGGATCAGCCCCGAATAAAGCTCTTACAAGTTCTGTTCGACCAGAACCAACTAAACCATATATACCAACTATCTCGCCTTTTCTTATTGAAAAAGAGCAGTCTTTTACTTTGGTGTTTGTTAAATTCTCAACCCTTAAAACTTCTTCCCCTATATTTCGCCCTAGATACAAATCCTTTTTCAGTTCTCTACCTACCATCATAGTTATTAATTCGTCCTCAGTTGTTTCTTCAACCTTTTTACTTCCTACAACTTTACCATCTTTCAATACAGATACGGTATCACAAATTTCAAATATTTCTTCTAATCTATGTGAGATATATATAACAGAAATTCCATTGCTTTTTAATTGCTTCACAACTCGGAATAGTTCTTTAACCTCTTTTTCGGCTAGAACAGCAGTAGGCTCATCAAAAATCATAATTTTCACTTTTTTTGCTAAAGCTTTCGCAATAGCCACCATTCCCTTATGAGCGGAACTTAAGTTTCCAACTTTATCTAGAGGATGAATGATATCTTCATACCCTAAATTTGCTAATAGCTCCTTTGTTTTTTTAATCATCTCTTTTTTATTAATTAAACCAAATTTAGACAATTCATTTCCCAAAAATATATTTTCTTGAACTGTTAAATGGTTAGTTAACATTAAATCTTGGTAAACAGCGGCAATTCCTTTTCTTTCAGAAATAATCGGAGTTAAGGCATCAAATTTTTCACCAAATATGATAATTTCACCTTTATCAGGAGTATAGGCTCCCGTTAGAATTTTAATTAATGTTGATTTACCTGCTCCATTTTCGCCAACTAATCCTTTGACTTCTCCTTTCTCTAACTCAAAATTAACGTTTGCTAACGCTACTACACCCGGGAAAGTTTTGGTAATATTTTTCATTATGACACTGTAACTAGAATTAATTTCATCAGCCACTTTGAAGCCCCCTCTTTTTAAAATAGGGGAGAAAAAAGTCTCCCCCATTTAGTTTTTTATAGTTTTACCAATCCTTGTAATATTCAAAAGGATTTATAGCAGCATCCGCTTCTCCACTTGCTATTGATTCCGGTGTAATAACTAATATTCCAGTATCGACACTTTTAGCAAGAGGTACTCCATTTCTTGCCATTACAGCATAGGCAACTCCAGCGTATCCCATTACCCATGGCTGTTGAACAAGAACAGAGTCTAAATAACCATTTTCTAAACCCCAAATCTCTTGAGCGCTGGCATCCACCGCAACAGCTGCTAAATCTTTTCTCCCTTGCATATCAAGTGCCCTTACCATATCGTCACCCGTCATTTGATTATTAGCATACAACCCATCTAAATCAGGATAAGCAGTTAGCAAATCTAAAGTAATGTTTATAGTGTTACCGACTTGCCCCATAGCGTCTCTTACACTTACAACCTCAATATCGGGATATGCTTCTTCAATTCTATCCAAGAATCCTGAGATTCTAGCCTCTAGTGATCCAACTCCACTCATATATGTTATTGCTGCAACTTTTCCGCTTGGCGAACCGTTTTTCTCTTCCAATGCTTTAGCTAACTCATCTGCAGATCTTTGACCAATAGTATAGTTATCTGAACCTAAAAATGATACATACTTATCCGTATTCGCCAATGAATCAATAAGTATTACAGGTATTCCACTATCCATAGCTCTTTCTATTCCAGGGACTAAGGCATCCGCCACAGTAGGAGCCAAAACAATTGCATCTGGTTTTGTAGAAATAGCTGTTTCTAGAATAGAAACTTGCCTTGAGACTTCGGACTCCGAAGTGGGTTCTTGATGAATAAATTCTACACCAAAATGGTTCGCCGCTTTTTGCGCTCCATCCAAAACAATCTGCCAAAATTCATTCTCACTAGCTTTTACTATGAAGAAGATTGTCATGTCACTTGACTGAATAGCTTTAGGTGGATTTGCTTTTGAAATATCAAAAAAGCTAGTTTGTCCAAAACCCATCAACGAAAAACTCAATAAAACAGTAACTAACAACAAAACAGTTAGACCCTTTTTCATACCAAACACCTCCTAATGTAATGTGTGGAATAATGTCTTTAGAGTTTCAACTTACATTCATAAGTGAAGTAGCTTAATTTTTAAAATAACCTGAACATCTTAAGATATGCTTATTCTATTTAGCTCGTTTCAGCTCAAGTCTTTTGACCTTCGTTAAAGATTGCTTACAGCAATCGTTGCTTTTGAAATCATAACCTTCCTGCGAAAAAACATAAATTTGAGCAGATCTTTATTTTGTAATATTTTTAACCGAATTTCTTATTATAAGTTCGGGTGATAAAACAATATTTTCAGTTTCGATATTTTTGTTCTCAATTTCTCTCAAAAGTCTTTGAGCACATATCATTCCGATTGAGAATTGAGGTTGGCTAATTATTGTTATTTCAATTAAATCAGACCAAGATTCTAAATCAAAACCAATTATAGAAATATCCTCCTTTATACGCAATTTTACATTTTTTATGGCTCTTAACGCTCCTATAGTTGTTTTGTTATTAGAACAAACTACAGCGGTAATACTAAAATTATTCAGCATTTCTTTTGCAGCTTTTTCTGCTTCAGTCTCACTGAATTGTCCTCCATAAACAGGGCATTCCTTTGAATTTAAATTGAACTTTTTTAAAGAATTTAAAAAACCTTTTTCTCTTTGTTCTCCGGTATAGATTTCTTTTATCCCACTCACGAAGCCAATTTTTTTATGCCCTTTTTGAAGTAGATGATCTATGGCCTTTTCAATAGCTCCTTGATTGTCTAAAGTAACAGAACTAATGTTCATTTGTGGAATAATTCGATCAAAAAAAACTACTGGGATACTTCCATTTATAATGTCTAAATAGACTTTTTTATTTACATTTCTTGTGGGAGCTGATAAGATACCGTCTACTTTATGATCTACAAAAGTTTTGAGATACTCTTCCTCCAATTTAGGATTTTCTTCCGTGTTGGCAAGTAATATTTTGTAATTTAGAGGTTGTAAAACGCTTTGTATACCGTATAAAACTTTAGAAAAAAAGGAATTAGATATATCAGGAATAATTATTCCAATTATTTTGGACTTACCGGATCGTAATATTCTTGCATTCATATTGAATGAATAGTTCATTTCTTTGGCTATTTTCATAATTTTTTCGGCAACTTCGTCACTTACACCATTTTGATGGTTTAACACCCTAGATACTGTCGCTGGGGAGACTCCTGCTCTTTCGGCTATATCTTTTATAGTTACCTTTTTCATCATACAATCTCCTTGAAATTATTACGTAATCGATTTAGTAAATTTCTAACAGAATTATATATCTATATTTTTAAAAAGTCAAATACCATTTTAACGAATTATAAGGAATCTGAAACGATTATAAACGATTATCGTTGTTTATAAAGCAAATTCTTAATTTTTGTTATATTTTCTAAAAATTCCAACCATTAGCACACTTTTTAAATGAATAATGTTTTTTTCATCAACATTTGACTTGATTAGCCGCTGGTTATATAATTGATAAAAATCACTTAAAAAAGATCGGTGGAAGGAAAGAAATAGGTAAGTTGTTAGATGAGAACTAAGAATACATTAAGCATGAAGTATTAGGAGATAGAATAATGGAGAGGATTCAACACTTAGGGAGAAGAACCTCTTTTCGTTTAGTAAGTACACCTTGTTTCTTTAACTATCAAGGGTTTCTTTAGTTGTTCTTGAATTTCTTTTTTATTCATTCTTGAAAGTCAACCTTCCCTTTCGATTTTCCTTCCATTGCGCACACAGCAGCACCAAAACTTGTAGTTTCTTCCAGTTTACTTAGGTAAAAATTTTTATTAAAGACTTTTTTTATGATATTTATAAAATATTTGTTTTTCTGTAATCCATTTCCCACCCCTATAATATCTTCATAATCGATATCCATTTCTCTATAATATTTGTAGAGTTCTTCCACTATTCCATATGCAGCTGCTGTCACTAGATTCTGAATTGTAAAGTTGTTTAAACTTATATTATTAATAGCTCCTCTCAAATTAGGATTATAACGTGTACCGTTTAATGTAGTGCGAAATTTTAGAGGAGAAACTGGTAATATTGAATTTTGGATAAATTCGTAAATGTAATTGTCTTCAACGTTTTTCTTACAAGCCAAGTTTATAAAGTTTTTTATAAAATTTTTGATGGCTTCAATAGTCTTACCAGCGGATAAACTAGCTCCAACTAATAAATAATAATTATTTAAAAACGGTCGATAATCTATGTATTTTGAAATCTTCTTAATTTCCTTAACTACAGCAGATATTTGACCGCTTGTTCCTATGCTTATAACCATCGAGTTCGTTTTATTATGAGAAGTTTCAAATTTCTTTTCAAAAATTGCTCCTAAGACTGATACTTGATTATCACCCATCCCTAAAAAGATTGGGGTACCGGTTAATTGAGGGATGTACTTTCCAACATCTCCTACAAAAGTTCCGGGTTCAGCAATTTTGGGAAGGTGAATTTCGCTGTATCCCAATGCATTGATTAGTTCCCAATTCCAATCTTTGTTTTCTAATGCATAAAATCCACTGCTATGAGCTATAGAAGGATCTATAGGTATTGAATCGTATGTGGTATCTCCAATCAACTTTTTTAAGATGAAATCTGGAGCAAAATGGAGAGAAAACCCCGAAGTGTCCATAAATTTTTTTAAAGGGAGTAAAGTTGTGACAGCATACCCTGAGCTTACCAAGTATTGAAATTTAGAAAATAGCGATTTATAATTTTTATTAATATAATCTACATAAGATATTCCATTTTCATTTTTTTCTAAAGCTCTTTGATCTTGCCAAGTAATTATATTTGTTGTTGGGGTGTTATCTTTTACAAGAAAAAAGCTATGCATGTTTCCAGTAACTGAAATAGCTTCGGTTCCTTTTAAATCAAAAATTTTAGTTAGATACTGTATAAAAGAATCAAAATCACTTTCTAATTTTTTTATATCGAATTCACTTTTTAAACCATCGAAAATTAAACTTGTATTTTGTTTGTTTGCGAAAGCAATTTCTTTGCTTTTACTATCGTATAAGCATGCACTGTAAGAAGTTGTCCCAAAATCTATTCCCAACACTTTCATTTTTTACACCTTCCACTTTTTCAATTAAATTACATTCAACGGCTAGCGATCAATTTTTCAAAGGAAGCCAGTCAAGCACTTTTTCAATATAAGTATCCCAAAAATCCCAGGTATGTGCCCCCGGCCCCTCTTCATAAGTTAAATCTACGTTATTTTCCATGAGAAAATCTCTGAAATCACGGTTAGAGTTTATTAAATCATCTTCAGTACCACAAGCCATATACATTTTAGGAAAATGTACCGATGGATCTTCTTTCATCTTTTCTCTTATATACTTCACAAGTATTTTTGGATTTTTATCTGATAAAATAGCCTCCTGAGGATCTCCAAAACAGCTCTTCTCATAAGCAATTTCCTTAAATGATTCATTAAGCATTTGCTCAAGAATTAATGCACTGGAAAGCCCAGCAATATAACCAAAGGTTTCATGGTATTTTAGACCATTTCTAATAGCACCGTAGCCTCCCATAGAAAGCCCTGCAATAAAGGTATCTTCTCTCCTCTTAGACAAAGGAAACATCTTTCTTGTGATATCAACAAGTTCTTTTCCTATAAATTCTCCATAAAAATTCCCAGACTCCGGTTGATCCAAATAAAACGAATTTTCACCAGAAGGCATCACAACAACCAGATTCCTTTCCTCAGCCAATCTTTGAATTCTTGTCTCTGACACCCAGTCTGTATAATTACCGAACATCCCATGAAGAAGATATAGCGTTTTAAAGGAATTATTGCGATTGTCTGTGATTTCAGACATACCTGGAAGATTCACTTTGTCAACCGGTAAAACCACCAAAATTGGTACTTTCCTCATTAAAGACTTTGACATAAAATTTACTTGTAATAAAGCCATGATATCTCTCCTTAAAATAAAATTCTGTCTGCTTTATTCAGATAATTTTACAATATTTTAGATCTATTTCTTCTCTTTTGTTCTTATTCTACTTTTTGTTAATAATTATTTTATCTATCTATCTATTTCTGAATTGGATAAAATTTTACTGACGGTTTTTCATTTAATTTTTGCTATTTTTCAGGCTATTCAAAGAGCAGGTGTGAAAAATACGACAATAATCAAAAAAGCTATTATAGATATAACTGTGCTTATTGACAAGGTGTTATATACGTAACTTTTTTCACCCATTTGTTCGTCTTCTTGATTAAAAAAAAGAGGAATTATAAAAGGTGGAGGCAATATTACAACCGACAGTAGTGCAACACTGTAAAGGGGGTCTAGTTCAAGATATTTACTAAAAACAAAGTTCCCAACTAAAAGTGCAATAGGTACTAATATTAGTAGTCTAATGCCAATGATTTTTAAAGGTAAACTAATATTACTGGTTTTAAAATTAATTTCGTATCCGATCACTAAAAGTATTAAAGGCACTGTTAAACTTCCAAGCATATCGATACTGTTAATAACACCTTGAAATAGGAAATTTTCACTAATTAAAGATTTTATCCCACTAGAATTGAGAATGATACCAAGTAAAATAGCTATAATTATCGGAGAAGTAATAAAAGATTTAAATAACCCTACAAAATGCAGTTGTTTTCCCTTTTGTTGAAGGCTCAATAACATTGCAAATAATACAAACCAAACGTATATTTCCTGGCCAAGATCAACAACTGCCATGTATTTAATACTTTCCGTACCGTATATTGCACCAAAGAGGGGTATACCAAGCATACCAACCTCAAAACCGGTGAAAAGCAAAGGTAAGTGAGGATCCTTTAACTTTGTAAAAAATGCAAAACCCTTACCTATCAATAACATCAAAAGATTGATCAAAAAAACAATTAGAATGATAAAAAAGAACTCTATAGTGAAATTAACATCCAGAAAGGACATAAATAATAGTGCGGGAAGCGAAATGTTAACAATCAATTTCTTGATCTCACCAATAGAATTGTTAGAGATAAACTTCTTGACTTTTAAAAAATATCCAACACCTAACAAGATGAAAACCGGTATGATCTTAGGAATTATTTCGATATAATTTGTATTCATTGTATAATCTCCTTTCGAATTTTAGTTGGTAAAAAACTTATGATTGGTTCTTAGGTAGCTTTGAATTGTATTTTAACTATATTATATTGTACCATCTTTAACTCCTTTCTTTCCCTCCTGTACAATTTTATGGCAAATTCATTATACAGGATTTGTATGATAGGATGATAAAATTTTTGTTTAGAAAGTGCAGAAGTAAATTTTTTATTTGCTTTAAGTAAATTTTTGGTTAAATTAAATTGGACTGTTTTAATCCTATATTTCTAAAACCCCTAAAAGAAAGAATTAAAAGGACTTTTAATGAAATTTTTTTCAAATCTTGCAAAAACGAAGATTTTAGTGTATAATCGCTAATAATTTACGCTAATCTTAAATAGTTACCAATAATTAGGAAAAATGAAATTTTTTTCATTTTCTTTCAACCCTGAAAATATTTTCGTAATATTTTTGAGTTCAAGGAGTTAGACGTCTTGAAAAAAGATCAGAATTTAAAAAAATGTTGTTATTTAGGACCTAAAGGGACTTTTAGTGAAATTGCAGCGGTGAAATATTTTAGTGAAAATGTTTCATTGATTCCATTACAATCTATTTCAGACGTTTTTGAAATGGTTCAAAGTAAAGAAGTAGATTTTGGAGTTGTCCCAATTGAAAATTCCGTGGAAGGCTCAGTTAATATTACAATGGATCTTTTATTCGAGAAATCAGATATTCAGGTAGTGGGAGAGTGTGTTGTTCCAATTAAGCATTTTCTTCTATCTTATGAAAGTTTAGACTTGACAGAGATTAAAAAGCTTTTTTCGCATCAACAAGCTATTGGACAATGTGGTAAGTTTATAAAAAATAGATTGAATAATCCTGAAGTTATATTTACCGCGAGTACCGCAAATGCTTGCGAAATGATAAAAGATGTGCCCAAAAGTGCCGCTATAGGTTCAGAAAATATTGTTAATATCTATAATCTAAAGGTTTTAGCTAAAGATATTCAAGACTCAAAAAGTAACTCAACCCGTTTTTTTGTGATTGCACATTCAGATAACTTTAAAAAGTTTGAAGATCCAGAACAAAATTACAAAACCTCGATAATATGTTCTCCAAAACACAACAAACCTGGGGTTCTGTACAATATGTTAAAAACCTTCAAAGAAAAGAACATAAATCTAACAAGGATCGAATCTAGACCAACCAAAAAGCAATTAGGTGAATATTCTTTTTATATAGATTTTGAAGGTTATAAAGAAGATAAAGATGTAATAACAGCATTAGATAAATTAGAAAAAATGAGTTCTTTCTTTAAAATTCTTGGAAGTTATCCAAAGTGGAAAGAACGGGAATGAATTCTACCGGGGATTTTTTCAACATTTTTAAACATTGTGGAAAGGGAGGATTATATGAGCGATAATAAACAAAGAAGCGACGAAATTAAAAAAGGAATATCAAAAGCTCCACATCGTTCTTTGCTTTACGCCCTAGGGTTGACAAAAGAAGAGATCGATAAACCTATAATAGGTATAGCTAACTCTGCGAACGATATAATACCAGGACATAAACATTTGAATGAAATATGTGAAAGTGTAAAAAATGGCGTATACGCAGCTGGAGGTTTACCTTTAGCTTTTTCAACGATAGGAATCTGTGATGGTATCGCTATGGGACACAGCGGTATGAACTATTCATTACCGAGTAGAGAGTTGATTGCCGATTCTATAGAATCTGTAGCTAGAGCCTACAAATTCGATGGATTGGTCCTTATTCCCAACTGCGATAAGATCGTTCCAGGGATGCTAATGGCCGCTTTGAGGTTAAATATTCCCGCGATAGTTGTAAGTGGAGGTCCAATGCTTGCGGGGAATTACAGAGGAAGAAAAATCGATTTACATGATATGTTTGAAGCTGTTGGTGCGAGAGTTGCCAATAAGATTTCTGATGAAGAGTTAAGTGAAATGGAAATGACTGCCTGTCCTGGGTATGGGTCTTGTGCTGGGATGTTTACTGCCAATTCAATGAATTGCCTAACAGAGGTTTTAGGACTTGCGCTGCCGGGAAATGGGACGATTCCGGCAGTTTTTTCTAGTAGGAGGGCTTTGGCAACAAAAAGTGGAGAAAAAATAATGGAGTTAGTTGCTAAAGACATTAAACCATTGGATATATTCACCGAAAAAACTGTAGAAAACGCCTTTACTCTAGACATGGCTTTAGGTTGTTCTACCAACACAGCTTTACATTTGCCCGCAATCGTTCACGAAGCCGGAATCGATTTTGAAATAGATATTATTAATAAAATTAGTTCAAAAACCCCACACCTATGTAGTTTAACTCCTGCAGGAATTCATCACATTGAAGATTTACACTACGCTGGTGGTATTCCTGCTGTATTAAAAGAATTGTCAAAAAAGAATTTGCTCCATTTGGACTGCTTGACCGTAACAGGGGAAACCTTAGGTGAAAATCTCAAAACAGTTGGTTATGTCAACCATGAAGTGATAAGGCCGATAGATAAACCGTACCATAAAGATGGAGGACTAGCGGTGTTAAAAGGTAATATAGCTCCCAACGGGGCAATTGTTAAACAGATAGCTGTATCGGATGAGATGTTGGTACATGAAGGACCTGCAAAGGTCTTCAACAAAGAAGAAGAAGCCATCAAAGCTATTTATGGGGGAAAAATTAAAGAAGGAGATGTAGTAGTTATCCTATACGAAGGTCCAAAGGGAGGACCAGGTATGAGAGAGATGTTAGCACCTACTTCTGCATTAGCTGGTATGGGATTGGATAAGAAGGTTGCCCTGATCACCGATGGTAGATTCTCAGGAGCAACACGCGGCTCTGCCATAGGTCACGTATCTCCCGAAGCTGCGGCAGGAGGTCCAATAGGGGTTGTAAGGGATGGGGATATGGTATCGATAAACATACCAGAAAAGACTCTAAATTTAAAAATATCAGAAGAAGAATTACAAGCAAGATTAAATACTTTTAAACCGATACTTCCAAAAACAAATGGGTATTTAGATAGGTACAGTAGATTTGTACAATCAGCGGATAAAGGGGCGTTTTTAGAATAAAAAAATTAGAGAGGTGATTTTATGCCGATTCATTCCGGGGCAAGAATATTCGTTGAATCTCTTTTGAGGGAAAAGGTTGAGGTCGTATTTGGATATCCAGGAGGGAAGGTTATCCCACTTTATGATGAACTCTACGACGCTCCTATAAAACATATATTAGTACGTCATGAACAAGGCGCTGCGCATGCTGCAGATGGTTATGCAAGGAGTACGGGGAAAGTTGGAGTGTGTATAGCTACTTCTGGGCCTGGAGCTACTAACCTAGTTACCGGACTAGCTACTGCGTACATGGATTCCGTACCAGTTGTAGCTTTTACAGGTCAAGCTCCGACGAGCCTAATAGGTACAGACTCATTCCAAGAAATAGACATAAGAGGAATAACCTTGCCTGTAACCAAGCACAATTACATGGTAACAAATGTAAAGGATTTAGCTAAAACTATAAAAGAAGCTTTTTACATAGCCAGAACTGGTAGACCAGGTCCAGTATTGGTAGATTTACCAGTGGATGTTCTTAAATCTCACGCTGATTTCATGTATCCTCAAAGCGTTCATCTCCCAGGATATCAGCCAACATACGAAGGTAACTACATGCAAATAAAATTGGCTGCCGAGGCGATTAATACATCCCAGAGGCCAGTTATCTTTGCCGGTGGAGGAGTTATAAATTCTAATGCTTCAGAAGAATTGACAAATATGGCAATAAAGGGAAGGATACCAGTAGTTACATCTCTTATGGGTCTTGGGGCTTTTCCAGAAGATCATGAGCTTTCTCTAAAGATGCTAGGAATGCACGGTACAATGTATGCCAACTACGCTATATCTGAAGCAGATTTGATAATAGGAATTGGAGTACGCTTTGATGACAGGGTAACGGGTAAGTTGGAAACGTTTGCTCCATATGCAAAGATCATTCATATAGATATCGATCCAGCTGAAGTAAATAAAAATGTCAAAGTTGATATTCCCATTGTTGGTAACGCAAAAAACGTTTTAGATAAATTAATTCCGTTGATAAAGACGATCGAAAGAAAAGAATGGCTAGAAAAAATAAAAGAATGGAAAAGACGATTTCCGCTTAACTACGAATACGATGATAACAGTATTAAGCCACAATACTTGATTGAAAAATTGGATGAGTTAACCGATGAAAATACTGTAATAGTAACAGAAGTTGGCCAAAATCAAATGTGGGCAGCCCAATACTTTCGTTTTTCGAAACCTAGGTCATTCATAACCTCAGGAGGCCTTGGAACTATGGGATATGGTTTACCAGCCAGTATGGGTGTTCAAGTAGGGAATCCCGATAAAACGGTTATCAACATATCTGGTGACGGAAGTTTTCAAATGAATCTCCAGGAGTTGGCTACAATAAGTTCTAACAGACTCCCCGTGAAAATAATCATTTTAAACAACGGAACCTTAGGGATGGTAAGACAGTGGCAAGAGTTATTTTTTGATGAAAGATATTCCGGCACTATACTTGAAAATCCTGATTTCGTTAAATTGGCTCAGGCTTACGGAATAAAATCGTTAAGAATCGATCAAACAAACGATGTAGAGATGGCTTTGAAAGAGGTTTTAAATTATGATGGCCCAGTTTTACTGGACGTCATTATTCCTCAAGATGAGAACGTATTCCCAATGGTTCCAGAAGGGGCATCGATCAATGAGATGTTGGAACTAAAAAAGAAAAAGAGAGAAAAGGAAAAACAGGGGGAGGTTGCATGAGACACATCTTATCAGTAACAGTGAATAATCAACCTGCGGTTTTGGCAAGAATATCTGGCCTATTCAGTAGGAGAAATTTTAACATACTGAGTTTAAATGTGGGGGAAACAGAATTACCGGAATATTCTCGGATGACGATAGTTGTCGAAGGAAACACAGATACATTAGAACAAGTAAAAAAACAGCTTTACAAACTTATAGATGTTATAAAGATCACTGAATTGAATCAAAGCAATATGATAGAGAGGGATATGGCGATAATTAAGGTAAATTGTGGAAAAAATCAAAGAAGCCAAGTTATTCAGGTGGTCGACGTTTTTAGGGGTAAGGTTGTCGATTTTTCCCTTGACACAATAACAGTTGAAATTACGGGGGATGAAAATAAAATAAATGCCTTTATCGAAATAATGAAGGATTTTGGCATTAAAGAAGTCGTGAGAACAGGGATTGTAGCCATAGATAGAGAAATGAACAACAACGTTTTGACAAATTCATAAAAATTAAGGAGTGATAGTGTATGGTGGAAACATTCTATGAAAAGGATGCAGACTTAGGTTTATTGAAGGGAAAAACTATTGCAGTTTTGGGTTATGGAAGTCAGGGTCATGCTCAGGCACAAAATCTTAAAGATAGCGGATTGAAAGTAATTATAGGTTTGAAGAAAGATAGTAAAAGCAAAGAAATTGCCCAAAAAGATGGTTTTGAAGTATACGAAACATCTGAAGCAGTTAAAAAAGGAGATATTATTCAAGTATTGATCCCTGATGAAGTTCAGAGTGAGGTGTACAAAAAAGACATAGAACCCAACTTAGACGAGGGTAATGCACTTGGGTTTTCTCATGGTTTTAATATCCATTTTGGACAAATTGTACCTCCAAAAAACATTGATGTATTCATGGTTGCTCCTAAAAGTCCTGGTCATTTAGTCAGAAGAATGTATTTAGAAGGCAAAGGGGTTCCAGGATTATTAGCTGTTCACCAAGATTTTTCAGGAAAAGCAAAAGAGTTGGGTTTATCTTACGCCAAAGGAATAGGTTGTACACGAGCAGGTGTCATCAAAACAACTTTCAAAGAGGAAACAGAAACGGATCTATTTGGAGAACAAGCGGTCTTATGTGGTGGAACTACGTCACTCATCAAAGCAGGTTTTGAAACACTCGTTGAAGCGGGGTATCAACCAGAAATAGCCTATTTTGAATGTTTGAATGAACTTAAATTAATCGTTGATCTTTTGTATGAAGGCGGATTAAAAAAGATGAGATACTCCATAAGTGACACTGCACAATATGGAGACCTTGCCATTGGGCCCAAAATTATCGATAATAGGGTTAAAGAAACTATGAAAGAGGTACTTGCAAACATACAGAATGGGAATTTTGCAAAGGACTGGATATTAGAAAACAAAGCCAATAGGCCTGTTTTCAATGCTTTAACTGAAAAAGATAATAATTCTTTGTTAGAACAAGTTGGAGAGAAGTTGAGAGCGATGATGCCTTGGATAGAAAGCTAAAAAATATAGGCAAGTAGGAGAGTGATCAAATTTGAGAAAAATAAAAATTTTTGATACTACGTTGAGGGATGGCGAACAATCTCCAGGAGTAAGTTTGACAATGGAGGAGAAGTTGGCAATAGCCGAACAGCTTTCCTTGTTAAAAGTTGATGTAATAGAGGCTGGTTTTCCTATTTCTTCAAGTAGTGATTTTGAAAGTGTGAAAAACATCGCCCAAAAAATCAGAGATGTTGAGATCGCCGCTTTAGCAAGGGCGAACTACAAAGATATCGATTGTGCTTGGGAAGCACTTCAGGAAGCAGAACAACCAAGAATTCATGTGTTCATTGCCACTTCTCCTATTCACATGAAATATAAGCTGCAAATGAATGAAGAGCAAGTTATGGAAAGAGCAGTTGAGGCCGTGAAATATGCAGCAAAGTATACTAATAATATTGAATTTTCAGCAGAAGATGCTTCAAGAAGCGAGTTAGATTTTTTGTACAAACTCTTTGAAAAAGTCATCGAAGCTGGTGCGTCGGTAATTAACGTGCCTGATACTGTGGGATATGCAATTCCTCAAGAATTTGGTGAATTTATTAAGAAGATAAAAGAAAACACAAGGAACATAGAAAAGATTGAATTAAGCGTACATTGCCATAACGATTTAGGGATGGCAACTGCTAACACACTCATTGCTCTGAAAGAGGGTGCCGATCAGGCAGAGGTTGCAGTCAATGGAATAGGAGAAAGGGCAGGTAACGCCGCCTTAGAAGAAGTTTTAATGGCATTAGTTACCAGGAAAGATTATTTTGAAGATTTAGTCGTAACGCAGGATACAACTAAGATTTTGAAATTAAGCAACATGGTTTCACAATTTACTGGAATGGTTATTCAACCTAATAAAGCAATAGTAGGTAAAAATGCCTTTGCACATGAATCTGGTATTCATCAAGATGGTGTTATCAAAGAAAGAACTACTTACGAAATAATGAAAGCAGAAAGTATAGGGTTGAATTCAAATAAACTAATATTAGGGAAACATTCGGGAAGACATGCCTTAAAGGAGTTCTTAACATCATCTGGTTACACCGTGGATGAAGAAACCTTTGAGAAGTTATTCATTAAATTCAAAGATCTAGCCAGTAAAAAAAAGAATTTGAATCCGCTTGATGTTGAAGCATTGATAAACGACGAACTATATAAAACGGAGGATTATTTCAAACTCAAATATTTATCCGTTACTACGGGAAACACTACGCTACCGACAGCGACTATAAAAATAGCAAGAGGCGAAGATTTGATAGAAAAAGCGGCTTGCAGTGGAGACGGACCAATAGATGCCATATTTAAAGCCATAAACGAAATCGCTGAAGAAGAAAATATCACTTTGATTTCGTATAAGATAGAAGGCGTTACAGAGGGAACCGACGCCTTAGGAGAAACAACTGTTAAACTCAAAATTGGAGAAGATGTATACGTTGGACATTCTGTTGAAACAGATATTACCCAAGCAAGTACTTTGGCCTATCTAAATGCGTTGAATAAATATATGACTAAAAAACTCCAAACAGCAAAAAAATAAAATAATAAAGCGAGGAAGTAAAGAAATGACTATTGTAGAGAAGATTCTTGCGTCTCATTCAAATAAAAGTGAAGTTAAACCTGGAGAGATTGTTAATGCAAGAGTAGATTTAGTGCTTGGGAACGATGTAACAACTCCTGTTGCCATCAAAGAATTCAGAAAAATAGGATTATCTAAAGTATTTGATAATGAAAGGGTTGCAATAGTTCCGGATCATTTTACCCCAAATAAAGACATAAAATCCGCACAAAATGCTTTATTTATAAGAAATTTTGCAAAAGAGATGAATATTCTTAATTATTTTGAGATAGGTAAGATGGGAATAGAACACTGTCTAATACCTGAAAAAGGACTAGCCTTACCAGGTGAAATCGTTGTAGGAGCAGATTCACATACGTGTACCTATGGGGCACTTAACTGTTTAGGTACAGGTGTTGGAAGCACCGACATGGCTGCCGCAATGGCTACCGGTTACTTATGGTTTCGTGTCCCAGAAAGTATAAAGATTGTATACAAGGGGAAGTTAAAGCCATGGGTCAGTGGGAAGGATCTGATACTTTACACGATAGGAGATATAGGAGTAGACGGAGCCCTGTATAAATCTATTGAGTTTACTGGAGAAACGATCGAAGATCTTTCTATGGATTCGAGAATGACTATGGCAAACATGGCGATAGAAGCAGGGGCAAAATGTGGATTATTTGAATACGATGAAAAAACCAAAGAGTACTTAAAAGAAAGGGCAGTAAGAGAATATACACCGGTAAGTAGCGATCCCGATGCTTCATATGAAGAAGTTATCGAATATGATGTATCAAGTATTGAACCACAGGTGGCTTTCCCACATTTGCCAGAAAACACCAAACCTGTTAATGAAGCAAAGGGAATAAAAATTGATCAATCTGTAATTGGTTCTTGCACTAACGGAAGAATAGAAGATTTAAGAATCGCTGCTCACGTGCTTAAGGGACATAAAATCAACCCTGATGTAAGATGTATTATTTTTCCTGGCACCCAAGATATATACATGCAGGCACTAAAAGAAGGCTTAATTGAAATATTCATCGACGCGGGAGCCGCTGTAAGTACACCAACGTGCGGACCTTGCCTTGGTGGCCATATGGGAGTTTTGGCAAAAGGTGAAAGAGCAATCTCTACAACTAACAGGAATTTTGTTGGAAGGATGGGGCATCCAGAAAGCGAAGTTTATTTATCCAATCCTGCGGTGGCGGCAGCTTCTGCTATTAGTGGATACATTACCCATCCTGAGGAGGTTATAAGGTGAAATTCAGAGGGAGAGTTTTCAAATACGGTGACAACGTTGATACCGATGTTATTATACCAGCTAGATATCTAAACAACCCTGAACCAGAAATATTGGCACAACATTGTATGGAAGATATAGATAAAGATTTCGTAAAAAAAGTTAAAAAAGGAGACATTATAGTAGCCGGAAGGAACTTTGGTTCTGGAAGCTCTCGTGAGCATGCTCCATTATCGATTAAGGCGGCAGGTGTTTCTTGTGTCATAGCAGAAAGTTTTGCAAGGATTTTTTATAGAAACGCTATCAATATTGGATTACCTATACTTATTTCTAAAGAGGCTTCTGATAATATCGAAGATGGTTCGGAAATAGAGGTAGACTTAGACAATGGAATCATCAAAGATCTAAAAAACAATAAAGAATACTATTCAGAGAAATACCCCAAATTTCTTCAAGAAATAATATCTTCCGGAGGATTGATAGAGAAGATCAAAAAGGAGGTCGCTCAATAGATGCCGTCGATAGCTGTTCTACCAGGGGATGGAATTGGGAAGGAAGTAATCAACGAAGGTCTTAAAATATTAAATTTTATGGGAGAAAAGTATAATTTGAATCTTAAATTTGAAGAGTTCGAGGTTGGAGCCGAACGCTATCTAAAATCTGGAGAATTAATTCCAGATTCTCTACTGAAACAATTAGAAACCTTCGATGCCATATATTTGGGTGCAGTGGGAGATCCAAGAGTACCATCAGGTATATTAGAACATGGGATACTATTAAAATTACGATTTCATTTTGATCAATACGTCAATTTAAGGCCCATAAAACTACTAAACGACAGGTTTTCTCCTTTGAAGAAGAAGGGCGTTAATGAGATCAATTTTACAGTAATAAGAGAAAATACAGAAGGACTTTATGCAGGTATTGGTGGAATTTTAAAAAAAGATACTCAAGACGAAGTAGCGATACAAGAGATGATTTCAACTAGAAAAGGTGTAGAGCGCATCATCCGTTACGCATTCGAGTATGCAAAAAATCTCAAGGGGAAACTAACACTCTGTGATAAAAGTAACGTACTAACTTATTCTCACGGCTTATGGTTAAGGGTGTTTGAAGAGTTAAAGAAAGAATATCCAGAAGTTCAGACTGATCATTATTACGTGGATGCTATAACGATGAAAATGGTACGAAATCCCGAAATTTTTGATGTGATAGTAACCTGCAATATGTTTGGAGACATCATCACAGATTTGGGTGCAGAACTTCAGGGAGGCATGGGGTTAGCTGCCTCAGGAAATATTAATCCTAACAGTGTTTCTATGTTTGAACCCGTTCATGGTTCAGCTCCAGATATTGCTGGTAAAGGTATTGCCAATCCTATAGCTGCTATTTTAGCTGCAGCTATGATGTTAGAATATTTCGGAAGAAAAGATTTAGCTGAAAAGATTGAAGATGGAATTACGATCTCTATCCAAGAAAACTTACTTTCTCAAGACATGGGAGGAAATTTAAGCACCAGTGAAGTAGGAGACGAAATTGTTAAAATCTTAAAAAGAGGGTGAACCGAATTGAAAGAACCTAAATTGTTTGATACCACTTTAAGAGATGGAACCCAAGGTGAGAATGTTTCTTTAACTGTGGAAGATAAATTAAAGATAGCCAAAAAATTAGATGAATACGGAATAGACTACATTGAAGGTGGTTGGCCGGGATCCAATCCTAAAGATGAAGAGTTCTTTAAAAAGGTTCAAAATATGTCATTCAAAAACAGTGAAATAGTTGCATTTAGCTCTACAAAAAGATACGGAATAAAAGCAGAAGATGATCCGAATATTTTAAAATTAGTTTCTTCTGGGGCAAAAATCGTTACTATATTTGCAAAAAGCTGGGACTTCCACGTATCTCAAGCCTTGGGCATTTCTCTTGATGACAACCTGAAGCTCATAGAAGATACGATAACCTTCTTAAAAAGAAAAGGTATAGAAGTCTTTTTTGATGCTGAACACTTTTTTGATGGTTTTAACCATAATCAACAATATGCCCTTAAAACCTTGGAAGTTGCACAAAACTCCGGTGCTTCAATTGTTGTTTTGTGTGACACAAATGGGGGGCAAACCCCTTCAAAGATAAAAGAGGCAATAGAAGTGGTAAAAGAAAGAATAAAAATACCTTTGGGTATTCATGCCCACAACGATTCCGGTCTAGCTGTAGCAAATTCTCTTACAGCCTTACAAGAAGGAGTTGAACAAATACAAGGAACGGTTGGAGGCTTAGGGGAAAGATGTGGTAATGCAGACCTTTGCATTATAATACCTAACTTGAAGTTTAAATACGGATTTAGATTACCGAAAATAAATGTAGAAAAAACAACTTCACTTTATAATTACGTATTTGAAGTTGCTAATTTAACTCCTGACAACAGGATCCCTTACGTGGGAAGAAGCGCATTCACACATAAAGGTGGTGTCCATGTTAGCGCCATTCTTAAAAATCCTCTCACTTACGAACACATATCTCCGGAATGGGTTGGAAACACTAGAAGGATATTAGTTTCTGAGTTATCAGGAAAAAGCAATTTGAAATCAAAGTTGGAAGAATTGGGCTTTGATATTACACAATTTTCTGAAGAACAGTTCAAAAAGTTAACATTGAAGATCAAGGAATATGAGCATGATGGATATCAATTTGAAGGTGCAGATGCTTCTTTGAAACTCTTAGTATTAAGAGAATTTTTTGACTACGCCCCAAATTTTCAAGTGGAGAATTTCAACATTCTTCATTACAATTTTGGTAAAGGCACGGGAACCGAAGCCATTGTCAAATTAAAAATAAATGATGAAACTGTCCATGCTGTTGCTGAAGGCGACGGACCTGTGAATGCGTTAGATATGGCATTGCGAAAGGCTTTAGAAGACTTTTTTCCTTCCCTAAAAAACATGAAATTGATAGATTACAAAGTAAGGGTGCTGGACAGTGCTTCTGGAACCGCTGCAAAGGTGCGGGTCTTAATAGAAACTTCAGACACCGATAAAACTTGGACTACTGTGGGTGTTTCAACTAACATAATTCAAGCCAGTTGGAAAGCATTATTAGACAGTGTGGAATATGGCTTGTTTGTAGATAATTTGTTCCCTGTTAAAGAAAATTAAAAGGGTAACAGCGCCGATTGTGGGTGGAAAACGGGGCTAAGGGGTGCTAAATTAAGTTTTAAGATTTCTAAAGGCTATAAAATTTCTCAGGAGGAGATAAAAAATGGAAAATATATACGCTAATCGTATGAAAAACGTTCCACGTTCTTTTATAAGAGAGATACTTAAAGTAATTGATGACCCCGAAATAATTTCATTTGCAGGCGGTTTACCAAACGCTGATTTGTTTCCAGTAGAAGAGATAAAAAATGCCGCTGTTTATCAATTTGATAATTATGGTAAAGAGATACTTCAGTACAGTACCACAGAAGGATATCCACCTTTAAGAGAATTCATCGCCAATAGGTACAAGGAAAAGAAAGATTTAAATATTACACAAGATGATGTCTTAATAACTCATGGTTCTCAACAAGCCCTTGACCTACTCGGAAAATTATTTTTGAATGAAGATGATTTCATTGCAATTGAAGAACCTGGATACCTGGGAGCCATACAAGCATTAGCAGTATACACAAAAAACTTTAAAACCGTAAAACTATGCCAAGAAGGTCTTGATTTAGAAGAATTAGAAGATGTTTTAGAAGAATTCTCACCAAAATTACTTTACACCGTCCCAAATTTTCAAAATCCTTCGGGAATTACTTATACAAATAAAAATAGAGAAAAGATAGCTGACTTGTTAAAAAAACACAATATTTACCTTATAGAAGATGACCCATATGGAGAGTTAAGATTTGAAGGGAAAGATAGTGTTTCATTCAAAAAATTGATACCTGAACAAACGATACTTTTAGGATCATTCTCAAAAATTGTTGCCCCAGGATTTAGGCTGGGTTGGGTAGTTGCTCCTAAAGATATATTGGAAAATCTTGTAACCGCTAAGCAAGGGGCTGATCTCCATTCTAATTATGTAGGGCAAAGAATAATATACCAGTTCGTGAAAGAGAACGACCTAGACAAACATATAATGAACATAAAAATGAGGTATGGTTCACAAAAAAATGCAATGATAGATAGTATTAAAAAATATTTCCCCAAAGATGTAGAATATACGAATCCACAAGGAGGAATGTTTCTTTGGGTAACTTTGCCTAACAACATCTCGGCTCTTGAGTTGTTTGACAAAGCTATTGAAAAAAAGGTTGCCTTCGTTCCCGGAGACCCTTTTTACATTGATAAGAAAAATGTAAATACCTTGAGATTAAATTATTCCTGTGCAAATGAAGAAAGTATTGAAGAGGGGATAAAAAGGTTAGCTTCTACAATACAAGAATTAGTCATTTAAATGTTCGTCAAACTTTTTAGGCAAAAAAACATCTCTTAATCCTATAAGGAAAATAATTATGCCAAACACAATGCCCAAATTTAAGTTTCTCAAAGCGGCAATGATGTAACCCAAGGAAAAACCATTCAACATCCAAGATAGAATAATTAATATTTTTTTGTTAAACGCTGTATAAAGAACAGCTAGGAAGGCAGAAAGGTTTATCAACAAATAAAAATAAGACGGATCAAAATTATTTAAATAACCAAAAAAAGAAAATAAAACCCCTACTAACAAAATAAAGTTACCCAATTTACTATACGTACTTTTTTTCCAGGAAATGTACAGTACAATACCTAAAATTATTAGTGAAAAAATCCAATACAACATATCAACCAGAAATAAACCAATCGTAACGTTTATAAATACAGAAATTAAAGTAAAAGCCATTTTTCCACCTCTTTATTAAATAAACCTATTCTATTTTACTTGACTTAAGTAACCAAAAAATTACCCCTTTCTAAATAGTTAAGAAAGGGGTAATTTTTGTTATTTTGTCATCATGGATAAATGCCTCTTAACTTTGTAGCGTTTGCCACACGTTCGATAGCTCTCACATATGCAGCTGTTCGCATATCGACTTCATACTTATCCATTGTTTGAGCAACGTCACAAAAGGCATTCTTCATCTTTTTATGAAGGGCTTTTCTAATATCTTCAAGTTCCCAAAAATTCCACTGAAGCCCTTGTACCCATTCGAAGTACGAAACGGTCACGCCACCAGAATTTGCCAAGAAATCCGGTACTATGAAGACATTCTTGGACAACAAGATATCGTCCGCTTCTGGAGTTAATGGACCGTTGGCTCCTTCAACAATGAGTTTTGCTCTTATATCATCTGCATTATCTTCGTTAATGGCATTTTCCATAGCACAAGGGGCAAAAACATCAACATCTAATTTCAATAACTCTTCGTTGGTTATCTCTTTATAACCTTCTTTGTTAACATCCAATAACAAGGCTTTTCTATTTCTAGTTCGATCCATTAGTCTTCGAATCTCTTCTGCTGTAAAACCAGATTCTTTATAAAAACCTCCACTATAATCAGAAATCGCAACCAACCTATATTTAGTTTCTTCTGTGAGAGTCAAAGCCAAGTAAGAACCAACGTTACCAAAACCTTGAATGGCAACTGTTATCGCTTCATCTTTTTTATTTAGTTTTCCCCTGTCTCTCAAATACTTTACAGCTTCCTCAATACATATATTTACTCCTCTTCCGGTGGCTTCCGTTCTTCCTTCAGAGCCTCCAATCTCTAAAGGCTTTCCTGTAACTATACCTAAAGTAGTATGACCAATATTCATCGAATATGTATCCATATACCAAGACATTATTTGACCATTAGTGTTTACATCTGGGGCGGGGATATCTTTTTCTTCACCTATTATAATTTGAATTTCAGAGAAGAATCTTCGGGATAATTTCTCTAATTCTGAATCTGAAAGTTTAAATGGATCCACTGTAACCCCGCCTTTAGCCCCACCATAGGGGATGTCTACCACTGCGGACTTCCACGTCATCCAAAAGGCTAATGCCTTAACTTCATCTAATGTAACATCTGGATGGTACCTAATTCCACCTTTTGCTGGACCCCTGGAAACATTGTGTTGTACTCTGTAACCTGTAAAAACTTTGATTGATCCATCATCCATACGTACTGGAAAATTAACGGTAAGTTCTCTTTTTGGCTTGATTAATACTTCTCTTAAATTTCTATCCAATTCCATGATTCTAGCAGCTCTATCAAATTGTTTAACTGCGTTATCGTACAAACTTACCTTCTTTGTTTCTTCCATATTTGAAATCCCTCCTTTTTCTTATTGTTTCCTTCTAGGAAGTATAGAACTTCACTTCAGTCTTACATACATATTTTATCCCTTTTTTCTCAAAGTTTCAAATCCAAAGAGATCTGTTCTTAGACGATTATAAGCGATTATACTAATTTAGGAACGATTATCGAAGTTTTTGCCAACTATGAAAAAAATTTCAGGAAAAATTTTTCATAGAATCCTCTCGACAATTATGGTATAATAATATGAACAATTTATTATAGGAGAGAGTCAAATTGACAGAAGAAAAATTCGTTGAAGATCTTAAAAAAAATGATCCTGATGCGTTTAAAAAATTATACGAAGAGTATGCACCAAAAATTTACGGAGTTTTAAAAAATTACGTTAACCATGATGAAATAGAAGATGCACTTCAAGAAGTGTTTATAAGAATTATTAAAGGGATAAATGGATTTAAAGGCCGTTCCAAGTTGTCTACTTGGATTTATAGAATAGCTGTCAACGTTGGTAAAAATTATTCTCGAAAATATCAAAGAAGTAAAGAAACTTCTGTGGATTTTGAAGATGAAACAGACCAAAATCATAATATCCAAGCAATTTCCGATACCAACGTAAAAAATGAAGTCTTAGAAGAACTCGATTACCAAATGATTTTGAATATAATGGAAAAACTTGACGATGAAGAAAGGCTATTGATTAAGTTAAGAGATATCGATGGACTGAGTTACAATGAAATTTCCGATATAATGGAAATCCCTTTGGGAACGGTGAAAAGTAAGCTACATTATGCTAGGAAAAAATTGAGACAATTGATAGAGGAGGCTAAGTTCATATGAACGAAAAAGAAGAAGAATTGTTGAACGAATTTTTTGAGGGAAAAATCAAAGAAGATGAGTTGAATGAAAACTGCAAGAAAATAATCGATATATATAAGAACATTATAAAAACATACTTTTCCTGCGAAAATTCTGTTATCAACAATGTTAAAAGTAAACTTAATTTTAGATAACTAATAATGAAAGGGCTGAAGAAATGATCAGAGTGAAAGTTCCAGCTACAACTGCGAACATAGGACCAGGATTTGACAGTTTAGGAATAGCCTTACAATTATACAATATTATAGAAGTGGAAGAAATCAACTTTGGTCTTGAAATTAATGTTCCAGTTGAAGATCAAAAATATATAGAAAGTAATGAACATAATTTAGTCTATCAGGCGATGAAACAATTGTTTGATGCAGTAAATATTCACCCGCAAGGTCTTCGAATAAATCTTATAAATAATATACCCCTTGCAAGGGGCTTAGGAAGTAGCGCAGCTTGTATAGCAGGTGGCCTGGTAGCTGCCAATAAGCTGCTTAATGATCCCTTGAAGAAAGAAGAGATAATGTATTTAGCAGCTACAATGGACGGACATACGGATAATATTTTACCAGCATTGGTTGGAGGATTGACAGTAGGCTGTTTGTTAGAAAACGAAGTTAAATATGTAAAAATGAATTTACCACCTCAGTTAAAATTATTAGCTATCATCCCAGATTTTCATTTTTCTACAAAAAAAGCCCGTTCACTTTTACCACAAAATGTGCCTGTTGAAGATGCAGTGTTTAATATAAGTAGGGTTGGTCTTCTCGTTGCTTCACTTGTAACCGCACATTTTGAAAACTTATCAGAAGCCACAAAGGATAAAATCCATCAGCCATATCGTAAAGATTTTATCCCTAACTGGGAAGAAATAACGTCTAAATTGATAAAAATAGGTGTAAAGGGTTGTTTTTTGAGTGGCTCTGGTCCTACGATCATGGGAATTTTAGATGGAGATTATAAAAATATTGAAAACGAAATGGTCAAATTTCTTTCTCACTTAGAGCAAAGGTATAAAGTAACAGTTTTGGACGTATGTAATCAAGGATTGGAGGTATTAAACGATGAGGGAAGTAATGGACGTTATTGATAAAGATGATAATTACGTGTATTTGAGAACCACAAGGACGCAAGAATGTGAAAGCTGTGCAATGAAAGGTGGTTGTACCCTATTAGGTGGCCCAAACGAGCTGAAGTTAAAAGCTAAAAACACTGAAAAGGTCGATGTAAAAAAAGGAGACAAAGTAATTGTTGAAATGCCTGAAGTTCCAGTAGTGAAACTTTCTTTTTTAGCTTATGGGATTCCTTTAATAGTTTTCTTGTCTATAATTTCCATTCTCTATACTTTGGAATTTTCAGATATCTTCTCTTTCTTGGTAGGTGTCTTAGGATTGGGAATTACTTATTTTTTAATTCATCAGTACGATAGAAAAAAATTAAAAGACAGATACTTACCAGTCATACTACAAAAGTTAGAGAAAAAAATAGATCTAAAATTACATGAAAAAGGAGAAATTTAAGATATTTAAAAGCTTGGGTAAAAACCCAAGCTTTTAAATTTTAAACTCTCCGGGAAAATGACATGATACATAATGTCCTGGTTTAACTTCTTTAAGTGGTGGTTCTTCTTTGCTACAAATATCCTTGGCAATTGGACAACGAGGATGAAATCTACAACCTGAGGGTGGATTTAGCGGGCTAGGTACATCACCTTGCAAAACCACTCTTTTCTTTTTCACTTCCGGATCTGGTATTGGAATTGCCGACATCAAAGAAACCGTATAAGGATGCAATGGCTCGTCAAAAAGCTCTTTTTTCGTTGTTAATTCAGCGATCTTCCCTAGATACATAACCGCTATTCTATCACTTATATGTTTTACAACGGCCAAATCATGAGCTATAAAAACATAGGTTAAACCGTAATCGTTTTTCAAGTCAACCATTAAATTTATGATTTGAGATTGAATGGAAACATCTAAAGCAGAAACAGCTTCATCAGAAATGATTAATTTTGGGTCCAATGCCAAAGCACGTGCTATCCCTACTCTTTGTCTTTGCCCACCAGAAAATTGGTGAGGATATCTATAGACGTAATCTTTAGATAATCCCACGGTTTCCATTAAGTTGGCAACTCTATCCCTTATTTCAGAAGCTGTACCCATTTTATTAACTTTCATACCTTCCCCTATGATATCCAGAACTCTCATTCTTGGATTTAAAGAAGAATATGGGTCTTGAAAGATGACTTGGGCATTTTTTCTAAAGGATCGTCTTTTTTCAGCCAAATTACTCAATAAATCTTTTCTTATTTCATTTGCTCCATTTTGAAAATATAACTGTGCGTATTTTTTGTCTATTTCATTATCTAATTTCTTAATTACTTCTTCTTCTGAACCTAATTCTTTTTTCATTTTCTCAAATCTGTCTGCATAAATCTTCTTAACATACTTATTAACGGTGGTGCCTTTCATGAACCATGGAGTAGTGTCTTGTTCTTCCATTATAATTCGTCCATCTGTTGGTTCGTATAACCTTAGGATTGTCATGCCTGTTGTACTTTTACCACAACCAGACTCACCAACAAGCCCCAAAGTTTCGCCCTCTTTTATTTCAAAACTAATATCGTCTACAGCTAATACTTGAGCAACCGTCCTTTTGAAGACCCCAGCTCTAACTGGAAAGTATTTTTTCAAATTTTCAACTTTCAAGATTATTTTGTCACTATTTGGCACTATACTTCACCTTCTTTGACCTTGTTCATTTCGTCTAATAATTTGTCTATGTGCCAACAACGGGAAAAATGGCTAGGTTCTACTTCTTCCAAGTTAGGATCTTCATCTATACATTTTTGATCAGCAAAGAAACACCTATTTGAAAATTTACAACCCTTTGGAAAGTTCAAGGGGTTTGGAACAACTCCAGGAATAGAAAGCAATCTCTCCTCTTCCTTGTCTATTCTGGGAATAGAATTCATCAACCCCCATGTATAAGGATGACGTGGCCTTTTAAAAATGGTCTTTATTTCACCACTTTCCACTACTTCTCCCCCATACATAACTATAGCTCTATCAGCCATCTCAGCAATAACTCCAAGATCATGTGTGATAAAAATTATAGACATTTTAAATTCATTTTGTAAATCTTTCATAAGTTCCAGTATCTGTGCCTGAATGGTCACGTCCAATGCGGTAGTTGGTTCATCTGCTATAAGAATGGAAGGGTTGCAAGCTAAGGCCATAGCGATCATGGCTCTCTGTCTCATTCCCCCAGATAATTCATGAGGATATTGGTCGATTCGCCTTTCTGGTTCGGGAATGCCAACCTTTCTCAATAAATCAATCGCTCTTTTTTTCCCTTCTTTTTCGCTCATCTTAAGATGTAATTCAAGAGATTCCATGATTTGCTCTCCAACAGTGTAAACAGGGTTTAAAGCGGTCATAGGTTCCTGAAAAATCATTGAAATCTCTTTACCCCGTATCTTTCTGAGATGGTTGTCCGATAAAGATAAAACATCCATATCTTTGTACTGTATTTCCCCTTCAGCTATCCATCCGTTTTCGTCTAGTAGCCTTATAGTGCTTAGTGCTGTAACTGTTTTGCCCGAACCAGATTCTCCCACTATTGCCAACGTTTCACCCGGATAAAGATCAAAACTGGCACCATTGACCGCCTTTATTATACCGTCCTCTGTCTTAAAATGAACATGCAAATTATCAACACGAAGTATAGGTTTGCTATTGTTATCTTTCAAAAAGCTTCCTCCTCTCACTTTATCGTCTCATTCTCGGATCAAAAACATCTCTTAGGGCATCTCCTAATAAATTCCAACCCATGACAAAAAGAATCATAGCCACACCAGGATATAAAATCGTGAACCAGTACTGTCCTGGATTTGTACCCCCAATGATCCAGTCTCGGGAATACGATAATATTGATCCCCAATCTGCGTATCCTTGTGGAGCACCTAAACCCAAGAAACTTAAAGCTGCTGCAGTGATAACCATTGATCCGATCCTCATGGTAGCGTTTATCAAAACGGGAAATATTGTATTAGGTAAGATATGTTTGACTATAATTGCCGCATCTCTTACTCCAAGAGCTTTTGCAGCCATAACGTACTGCTCGTTTTTAGCTTGAAGTATATTACCTCTGATCAATCTTGCTGTAACCATCCAGCCGAAAATTATCAAAGCAATCATCATATTTCTAACTCCAAGACCTAAAATAGTTGTTAAAACCATAGCTGCAAGCATAAAAGGTATGGACATAAAGATATCCGTAATTCTCATCAAAACTTCTTCAAGCCAACCACCAAAATAGGCAGCTACTGAACCTATAAAAAGTCCTACGATAGTTGAAATTAAAACAACTACTAAACCTATCTGAAAAGCGGTTCTACTTCCCCAAACAACACCATAAAAGATATCCTTTTGATTTACTACTCCAAAAGGATGCTCAGGAGATGGTGGTATAGGTTCTAACGTCGAAACTACGTTAGGAATCAAGAATGGATTGAATTCAATTGAGTTCAGGAAATCTTTGTTTAAGGTTTCATAAACGTTTAAAGCTTCATTTTTGAAATCTTGTCCATCTAGTAATTGAAGATCGCTGATTATTTTTGAAAGTTGTAAAGACCTTTCATACCTTTCAACTACACTTTCATATTCTTTCCTCAATCTTCTAATTACACCTTTAGTATCTTCATCAAAATCTTCGTAGTAGGACCTATTTAAAACATACATATCAACTAATCCTTTAATTTCCGATTTTAACTCTTCTTTTTCAATTTCCCCATTTTCAAACTTTTCAACACTTTCCATCAAGTTTGTCATATCTTGATAGTCCATTTCAGCGAAAAAATATGTATCTTCCCAATAGTTTTGAAACTCTTGAATAATAGAATCCTTATTCCCTCTTGGATCTTCATTTATTAATTCAAAGGCTCTTTCCAAGCTTCTTTCTTTTGGTAATTGAGGAGGTGCTATTACGGGTGCAAGTATAGCTATAATTATGAAAAATACCAATATAGAAAAACCTATGATAGCAGAAGGATTAGTAAAAAAGCGTTTTAAAGCCCTTTTTGTTTCTTCATTCACAATTTTCACCTCACCCTAACCTGATTCTTGGATCAATAAATGCGTAAGATACGTCGATTATAAGGTTTCCTATAATAAGCATGAAAGAAGTAAATAATAAAACACCCATTATAGAAGCATAATCCAATTGTTGAGCGGCTGTTGCTGCAAAGGAACCTAAACCTGTTCTAACAAAAACCATTTCAACTATAACTACCCCTGTCAACAAACCAATAACCATTTGACCTGCAGTTGTTACAACTGGAATCAAGGCATTTCTTCTGGCATGCTTGTTTATGACCACTCTTTCTGGTAACCCTTTTGATCTTGCAGTTCTTATGTAATCTCTTCTAAGAACTTCCAACATCGATGATCGGGTGATCCTTAATAGGTTAGCCCACCATAACCAAGATATAGCAATAATGGGTCCTAAAATATGTCTTAAAGCATCCCAAAATATATCAATTCTTCCATTGAGTAATGCATCTATAGTCAAAAGATGAGTATAGTTATTAAAGGTAGCACTTTTTACAATTTCATCTGCCCACAAGCTTAGGTTGCCTGGTGGAAACCATCCCAAACCTATATAAAATATCAATAAAACCAAGATTGCCCAAACAAAATCTGGTAAAGACCAACCAATTAAAGCAAATATTCTAATAGCCTGATCTATGAATGAATTATGATGTACGGCAGCGGTAACCCCCAACCATATACCAACCCCTATTATAGGAAAAATAGCATATAGTGCTAATTCTACTGTATAGGGAAATCTGTGTAATAAAGCATCAAGAACAGGTTCTTTACCCACTACAGACCATCCCAGATCCCCCTTAAACAAATTCCCTATCCATTTCCCATATCTAACTGGCCAAGGATCGGTCAAACCATACTGCTCCATCAAAGCAATTTTATCCTGATCAGATAACTTGGCATAAGTATTTGGATCAACGTAGGTAGATAAAAGTTTCAAAGGTCCAAGTAATTGCTGCATAGAAAAAACTATCAACGTAACACCTAACATAATCAAAGGAAGTAATAACAACCTTCTGATAATGTATGTTGTCAAAAGCAAACACCTCCGCTTTGTTAATTATACTTAATAAGTAATCACTTAAAAAGAGAGGGGAACCCCCTCTCTTCAAATTTTACTACAAAAAATTTCTTTTCACAATATTTTTGCAAAATTATTACTCTACCTTAGTGTAGTTATAATAATAGTCACCTGGCCAAATTGGATTATTTATCCATCCTTTTAGCCAAGAACGATGGACCCTCAACCCTTGTGGCTGATAAAGTGGTAAAACAAGAGCGTAATCAAAAACAAATTCTTGAATATCGATGTACATTTGTTCTCTTTTAGCAGGATCAGATTCAAGGGCTGCATCTTCTATCATTTTGTTCAAAGATTTTCCACCAAATTCTGGTCTTGGCAAGCTTGCAAATTCCGCAAAGTTATCGCCGTAGTATCCTCCGTAATCGCCCTCACTGTGGTAATAAGTGAAAATAAAGTTATGTGGATCTGGAAAATCAGCGACCCAACCAATGATGTAAACAGGAAGCATCATGTTTTCTCTTTCATCTAAGTAAGTTGGCCATTGAACTCCTCTAACTTCAACTTGGAATCTAGGATTTATCTTTGCTAAATTATCTCTCAATATTTCAGCAGATACTCTCCTTGAATCGTTCCCTGTATTGTAAAGAATAGTCATTTTGAAACCTGTTTGCCAGAGTCTACCTCTATAAGCACGTTTAAAGTAATTTTCAGCCTTTTGGAGATCCAATTCGTATGTTGGAAGATCTTCGCTATACCCTAAGAATCCAGTTGGTAAAGCGGTAGGAACTTTTTCACCCAAACCGTTCAAAACTTCATTTATCATACCATCATAATCAAAGGCATACGCAAAACCTAATCTAACATTATGATCTGCAAAGAAATCAGGTGGAATACCGTTTCCATCCAATTGACCCGAACCAATGTATGGGGACTCGGGATCAACTTGCCAATTGAACCCTAAAGAGGTGATTGAAACCTCAGGTGTGCCAGGGATAACGGTCAAACCATCCATAGAAAGGACGACATCTAAATATTGAGCAGGAACATAAGCTATGTCTGCATCGCCTGTTTCAAGCATGGCCCTTCTTGTTGACCACTCGTCTACACCTTGAATGATTACTCTTCTTATTGGGGCGGGACCTCTCCAATAATCGTCAAATCGTTCGAGCGTTACCCTTTGTTGAGCGTGATCCCATTCTACCAATTTATACGGACCCGTTCCCATCGCATGGTCAAAGTATGGAGACTGTTCTTTTGTCCATCCATGATACTTCCACCAACCTTCTGCATTTCCATCCCATATGCCTAACTCTATAGAATATTCTTTATCTAATATCGCACCCCAACTACTTCCGGAAGCAATTACATTCAAAAATGGGGCGAAAGGTCTTGCTAAATGAACGTGTACTTCGTTACCTTGAACTTCTACTGCAGGATCTATCACATCATAATAGAAATTAACTAATGCTTCTTCGTATTCTGGAGTTGTTGGATTCATATCTTCATCAAATATAGTATCCCATGAAGCACCTACATAATCTTCTACTAACGTTCTAATACTGAAAACACCAAACATAGGATCTAAGTACATCCATACTGGTCCTCCAGGAGGGTTGTACAATAGTGCTCTTTCAAAGGTGTATTCGACATCTTCAGGTGTTAAATCGTTACCGTTGTGGAATTTCACACCTTCTCTTATAGGGAAGACATATGTTGTTCCACCATCTCTCAAATAACCATTTTCAACTGTTGGGACAACCGTTGAGAGCATAGGAACAAACTTAGATAAGCTTTCACCATCGTATGCTATCAAGTTGTCATAGACGTTGAAAATAACTTCACCACTAGAAGTGTCGTAAGCATGGTGAGGGTCTAAAGTATCTGGCTCACTTAGTGTTGCATCGAAGATCATATCAGGGTTTTTAACCTGAGTAAAGGCAAAAATCCCCATCAAAGTAACCATAAGAACAATAAAAACTTTTTTCATACCTCTACCTCCTTTGCAGATTTATTAGAATTTGCACACACTAACAATACTTCCCCAAACAATTTCCTTTTATATTTTATCACATTTCATCTTAATACACAAGTAATAAACTTTAATTGAAAAATAAAAGCCTTTCGTTTACAAGTTTGGCGCAAATCATCATATTAATAGTATTCCACAAAATTAGATTTTTATCAAGTTCGTTTACGGCTTATCTGAAGGAACTATAAACGATTAAGACCAATTAAAAGCAAATATTACCAGAATAATTAAAATATGAAAATTTTTTCATGGTTTATAAAATTTAGCTTGCTTCCAAGAAGTATGGGTAGAAAAAGCGAAATATGAACATAGGACTAAAATAACCACATGATGGTAGCCGAGTTGGTTAAAAAGTTTAATATAACCCAAAATAGGTTGTGGAAATTGTTAGAATTCGACGTTTTAAAAGATAGGACCTCTACATTTCAAAAGCCTTGACTATTTCCACAAATTCTTCTCTTTCTTCTCCTTCAAACACATAAAAAGAAAGAGCAGAAGGCTTTCTTTTCAACGTGTATTTTTTCACCCATGGATCAATCTCTTTTGGTACTTTTGGTGTGAATTCTTTTGGTATATCCCTTAAATCATAGTACCTACCGTAATTCATTATGAACTTTTCTATCGTCTTTTTTTGTCTTGTATCAAGACCAATGTAATTTCCAATGAACTCTTTTAAATTCTTTTTATTTAAGTCTTTCATAAATCTTTTTACAACTTCTTTCCTTCCCAAATAAAAAGGATGTTCTTTGAAGGTTATATTTTTGTTTGTGTAGATTTTTGGTTTTCGAACGTTTGTTAGTAAAGAATTAAACTCTATCTTTGGATTTCTTTCAAAGATATAGTTTATTAACTCTTTAGTGTAGTAATCACATCTTTCTTTGATCAAACCCCTATCTTCTATCTCTTTAATTACCTCTTTTAGATCAATCTCTTCTTTGTAGTAATGAACGAGGTAAGAGGTAAAGAGTTCTGATATTTGCCTTTCTTTTGGAAGGTTTTTAAACTTTTCAAGGTTTATCTCAAACTTCTTATCTATATCCTTCTTTTTCAATTCTTTGATTATACATATAGGTGTGGATGTGGTGATTTCAAACTCAAGAGCATCTATTATGTTTCTCAAGGTACTTGGTTGAATGTACTTTGTATTTGCAGATAAAAACTCTTTCAACGTTTTTTCAGAAATGTTTATTGAGTCTATGGGTATCTTTTCTTTTCCTATCACTTTCCTTATGAAATCTCTCAGTTTTGGTGTACTTCTGTGTTGGTTGTTATCCAAATTGAATACATAGTACTTTAATTGGTTAATGATATCTTTAAAAGTATTTTTTATCGGTTCACTTTCCACTTTATTTAGTTGAGATAAACACCTCGAAAAGATAAAGGCGGTCTCATAAACCAGAGGGTCGTTATTATTCTTTTGTACTTGAAACATAGTATCAAGGAAATTGAAAACATCAAAGTTATTATCATCGAAATAGTAACCAAGGTAGAATCCCAATGGTAAAGTAAAAGCTAAAGCCTTTTCTTTGTTTGTATCTTTCAACCACCAAGATGTATTGTTTAAAGCTTGCACCATACCAGAAGGATGTGGAACAATTTTTAAAACCTTAAATGCTTCAACGTTCAAAGAAACTGCTTCATCGTATCTTTCTTCGTTCTTTTTCTCTCTTGCTTTTGATAGCAATATGAAACCTTTGGCGGCGGGAGCATTTTCATAACTTTCACTCCAAATTCTAATGGTTTGCGAATCTTTTTCTTCAAAATTTAATTCATGAACATTCTTTAATTTCTCAACAACTATTCCTCTTAAATACTTAGGGAGTGTGGCGAATTCTTCCTTCAATTGATTGAATACTTCTTTAATTTCTTCATTCCGAGAAAGTTTGACTAAAATACCTATCTTTTCAACTAAAATTAAACAGTGCAAACCACCTTTTTTTAACTTTTGTAACTCTTTATCTATTATCTCAAGGGCTTCATCGTATTTAACATCCCATTTTAATTTCAAAACGTTTATGTAATTGACGATGTTTTTATTTTTATCTGATCTATCACTTTCTAAGTAATGAACAACATAATTCAAAATTGGTCTTATGAACTGTCCTTTACTTACAATTTCAATCAATACTTTAATGTTCATTTCTCCACCCTCTTTTTCTTTACCTAATAGCAACAAAAATATAAAATAAAATTTACTTCAAAAACCTTTTCTTTGGAATGTTAACAACCCTCAGAGCTTCTATATTTTTTTCTAAATTTCATTATATCATAACTCTTTTATATTAACCAAAAGAAATGACAAATGCATTATATACGATAAAAGATATCGTAAATAATTTTAACATAAGTTTTTTTGACCAATCTCTGTAATACTTTATAAATACATATTTGAAACCAATTAAAAAAACACTTGAAAACCATATGGAAAAGCGTATGATTAAAAGGAGGGATTGAATTATTTGAGATATTAGTTTTAAATTAAAAGAATAATCTAAGGGGGTGAAGGAGGATGAAGAAATTTATTGCTGTTTTGTTTATCACTGTTCTGCTATTGAGTGGGATTTTTGTTTTTGGTGGAGAAGGTAACAGTACAGGATCAACAGATGGAGTAGTACCCAGGACGGTTGTAAGTGTTGTGGAAGGGGTAGAGTAAATGTTTGATTAAGGTTTTTACTTTACATAAAAAACAACGCTTTTAAAAAGCTTAAAAGATTTAAGAAAGTATCTAGATAAGTTTTTGAAGGAAAAGATTGTGGGGAGAGGAATTATTTGCCGGCAAGAAGCAACCCTGCAGGAAAAGTAGTGAAAAATAAAAGTGAAAGGAGGCGAAGATAATGGGAAACGCAGGTGTTATAGGTCCAAGGGCTGAGTATTGTAGTGCGTGCAATAGTTGTCTTATTTGCCCAATTAGTGGTGCAGCTTTGTCTACTGCCGTTGCATTTGTTGGATTGTGGTAATATTTATCAAAGAGTAATTTTTCCCTCGCAGAGAAAAGCTGCGGGGGGAGCTTTTGTTCTAAAGTCATTCAAGTTTAAGTTAATGAACCGAATATACATAAATGGTTAAAATAGCTAAAAAAAATTTTTAAAAGTTGAAAGTAATATTTTAATTTTGGGAAATATTGCTTAAAAACGCAAACAAAAGTTAGGAGGGAAACAAAAACCATGAGAGAAGATGTTTACTTAAAATTGAACGTAAATAAGGCTAAATTGTTCCTATCTCCATTATATCCAACCTTAATGTTCATACCAAATATGTCGAAGTCTCGTGATAGTAGTTTAAAACAGTCTCTTTCTCTTAAATTAACAAAAGAGGGTGGAGAAATAATTGAAAAAATGTATGAACCCATGAAAGTTGGTCAGATGATAGAATTTTTTTCAAAAAAGTATTCTGACTCTGAGGAAAGAGTTAAAGAAAATATTTTTAATTTTTTAAACCAATTAAGAAGCTATGGTTTATCAACAATTTCCTATGAAAAGAAAGACGCAATTATCGATGATAAATTAGAAAAGTTAGGGAGTTGGAATTACGTAGTTCCAAGAGGAATGGTAGTGGAGATAACTAGCAAATGTAATTTCCGTTGCAAACATTGTTATAATAAAAGTGGGGAGAGCGAACATTTAACAGATATAGATAAAGAAGATGCTTTTTCACTAATAGATCAAATGTTTGCATTAGGGACCAGAACTTTAGAAATAACGGGAGGAGAACCTAGTATACATCCTTATTTTAACGAAATAATTGAAAAAGCCTTGAATGAGGATTTTGAATTAATAGGCATTCTATCTAATGGCAGTAATTTTACTGAAAAAACCTTTGATGTTTTATCTAGAAACAAAGATAAAGCAGTTGCTCAAGTTGATTTGCATGGAAGTACACCGAAATATGTGAATTGGTTTACCGGACATAAAAACGCATACGAATTAGCTTTAAACACAATAAAAAAATTAGTGAATATAGGAATTCCGGTCAGATTGGCTTGTAGTGTTACTCCTGGTAATGTTAACCAAGTGGAAGAAGTAGCGAATATTGCCTACAAAATAGGTGTTACAGCAGTGGCATTTGGTCCAGTGACACCTGTGGGTAGAGCAAAAGATAATGATGATTTAATTCTATCTTACAATGAGGATGCTTTTAATGCTTTTGTAAACACTTTGAACAAATTGAAAAATAAGTTTGGCCCTAGTTTTATTGCGGTTTTAGACGAAGCGACTAGTCATGATATTAATTGCGGAATTGGAAGTACCGGTTTGGTAGTATCATCTAAATTAGATGTAAGATTATGTCAAATGGGTGATATAATAATTGGTAATTTAAAGGATTATAAGAATAATTTGAAGGATTTTCTAATAAATAAAACAAAGCTTTTGGAAAATATTTCAAAAACTCCTGCTCCAAGAGAAGATATTTGTGGAGATTGTGAAGATCTTTGGTTTTGTTCTCGCTGTATAGCCAGAGGATTTATAAAAGCAAGAGAAAAGGGGGAAAATTGTAGATGGTATCAAAAAACAAAGGAACACTTATCTCTGTTAGATTTTTGACAAAGGAACTTGGTGGTAACAAAATACTAAAAGGTATAACCTTCAATGTTGTAAAGAATGAGATTTTGGCGTTGGTAGGTCCCAACGGAGCAGGAAAGACTACAACAATAAGGTGCCTCCTGAGTTTGACAGTTACAAAAACGTAAGAATTCTAAAACAGGCATGAATAACTGCAAAAAAGCGTTTTTGGCTTTCTCTGTTTTTCAAAAGTGTCACTACATGCCTTTCTTTTCCTTTATTTATCAGTGTTTTAGTCTTACGCTTGTGCTTTGCTCCTTTCTAATCCTTTATTTTCCTCATTTTGGTCCTGTAGTTTTAGTTTCTCTATGAATTCCTCATATGGGGTTACCACTTTTGGGATTGGTATATTAAGTATCTTCAATATCTTCTGAGCTAAAACATTCATGTTAGTCCTAATGGCAAAATGCTGTTCGTTGGTTTTAATATCTATGTATTCCATGTTTTTAATTGCTTCTCTTATCTTTTCGTGTGAGTATTCTATATTGTTTCTTTCAAGTTCTAATTCAAGTGTTCTTTGCATTATGTAAGATATGAAACTCATCACTATGTGTCCCTTTATCCTTTTCTGTGTCCAATGAAATATCGGTCTTGTTTCAAGATAATTCTTTAGTGTTCTGAAACTTTCTTCCACTTTCCACAAGGTATGGTATTGCTCTAATATCTGTTTAGGATTCAACTGTGTGTTTGTTATTATTCCATAGTATCCGTCATATTTTTCGCCTTTTCTATCTTTTTCAGCCCTTTCCTTTGAATGTATTATGAGTAATCTTTTACCCCCGTATTCTATTTCTCTGTATTCAATCCCTTTTGATATTTCAGTGAATTCCCCATCGAATATATCCACCTTTTTTAACTGTTTTATCGATTTACCAACTATGAATTCGTAATCGGAATTCTCTACTATTTCCATATTGGTTTTACTCATCATCCCCCTATCAGAAACCACTATTACCTTCCCCAGCTGATATCTCTTTTTCATCAGTTCAATCGTATCTTTGAACGTATGTCCTTCGAACGTGTTACCTGGATATATATCAAAACTAACCGGCATTCCTTGAACCCCCTTCGGGGCGTTTCCTTTCCCAACTATCGACATCCCTAAAACTACCTGTGATTCATTGAACTTCTTATCTTTAGAATAACCCATCTGTAGTAACTCATTCGTTTGTTGTGTCTCAAAGGCTAACGTCGTTACATCGTAAAACACTAAGTCTACTACAGAATTGAATAAACTTATCCTTTGACAATACAGATGTTTCTCTAACTCTTCCTTCTTTTGCGCTAACACATCTAGCGTCCTGTACATCCATTGTAAGGCTATCCCTTCTTCATCTGTCTCTGCCTCATCTATTCTTTTGAATCCATAATAATCTAAGTCGTTGAATATTCCCAACTTGCTTTTAGGTTCTATTATTCTGTTCATAACCATTATTTTCAACAAATCTTCCACATCGAACCTTATCTTTTTATCCATCTTTTCAAAGAACTTATCCATCTCATACCTTTCAAACAACTTATCCACTATTACCTTTATCCCATAATTCTTCTTATCAGGTGCTTCCTCAACATTATTCAAATTCACATAACCTTTTATATCATATATCTGTACAAGTTTATCGACAATATTTTCCACTTCTTTTCTACTGATAGTATCGATTCTACCCAAATTAGCGATTATCTTTTGTTTATTCTTACCGTTTTCACGGTAACTTTCTACTATTCTTAAGTATTCTTTCCCTTGGTTGTTTTTTACCGTTCTAACATACATCCAAATCATCTCCCAACTTCATAATGTCTTTAATATTATACCACAGAAATATTATGAAGTCAAGAGAATAATATAATTAAAAGAGAAAAAAGTGTCACTACATCAAAAAAATTTTTTCAAAAAAATAGGTGATTTATCCCCTCAAACCCGCTTCCTTCCGTTCAGTTTACTAAAAAATCGTCTCTCAACTATCAAAGTCAAGAGAAAACAAAGGAACACTTATCTCTGTTAGATCTTTAACAAAGGAACTTGGTGGTAACAAAATACTAAAAGGTATAACCTTCAATGTTGTAGAGAATGAGATTTTGGCGTTGGTAGGACCCAACGGAGCAGGAAAGACTACAACAATAAGATGCCTTACGGGGATCTACAACCATGGTAAGGATCAAATAATCAAAAAAGATGGCTTAACCATCGGAGTAGTTTCAGAAAAGGATTTGCTCTGGGAAAAAGAAACGGGATGGAAAAATATCGAAATATTCAGAGAATATCTCGGTGGAAAACTATCAAATGACCAAATAGAAAGCTATGCAAAGTATTTAGACATCTCAGAATTCTTACCAAAAAAGGTTCATACTTATTCAAAAGGAACGAGAAGGAAGTTTTCTTTTATTTTAGGACTTTTAAAAGACCCAGAACTTTTCATACTTGATGAACCCATGAGTGGTTTGGATCCTGTTTCAAGGATAAAGATGAGAGAGTTAATATTTAAACTCAACAAAGAAGGAAAAAGTATATTCTACACCTCTCACGACTTAGCAGAAGTGGAAAAGTTAGCTCACAGGGTAATGCTTATGAAAAAAGGAGAAATAGTGTTGGATAACTTAAAAAGTGATATATTAAGTAATTACAGAAACTTAGAAGAGTTATTCTTAGAAAAAGTGGGGGTGTATTATCTAATTTTTAGAATTCGAAGAATAAGTATAATTGATAACTTGTTTTTTATAATAGGATTCATAGTTGTTTTTGGTGGCAGTTATTTGACTTCGTTGTTTCCTGTGACAGAACAGTTCAACGATATACTTTTATGGATACTGTTAGGAGTAGGGATATTTTTATTTTTCTTCACAGTAGTAGCTGGGAAAAAGATAACAAAAGAAACTGTAGTATTAACGATTCCAGATTAAAGGAATTTGAGGATAGAGTTTATATAGACAGTTTGGAGATAAAAGGATTATCAAAAATAAGATTTTGATTTTAAAAGGGTTACAGGGTATAACCTTCAAAAGAAACAGCAGAAGGCTCCTTTTACCCAATAGCAACAAAAATATAAAATAAAATTTACTTCAAAAACCTTTTCTTTGGAATGTTAACAACCTTCAGAGCTTCTATATTTTTCTCTAAATTTCATTATATCATAACTCTTTTATAATAACCAAAAGAAATGACAAATGCATTATATCCGATAAAAAATATCGTAAATAATTTTAACATAAGTTTTTTTGACCGATCTCTGTAATACTTTGTTAATGTATGTTTAAAACCAATTAAAAAACGACTTGAAAACCATATGGAAAAGCGTATAATGAAATTGAGAAGGATGAAAATTGATTGTAGCAGTTGCTTTTTAAACAAAGATTAAATCAAAAGATAGGGGTGAGATAGTATTAGGACTTTTTTACAGCAAGCTTGTTACAGTTTTGCTATTGAATGGTATTTTTTGTTTTTAGTGGAGAAAATCTAGATACAAGATCAACAGAGGGGGGAGTACCCAGATCGGTTTTAAATGTTGTGGAAGAAGTAGAGTAAATGTTTGTTCGGGTCATTTACTCTATACAAAATGAAAGGAGGTGATACATATGAAAAAGCAACCGAAGCCTTTAACACTGGAAGAATTAAAAAAACTAGAAGCAGATCGTAAGGTCATTCGTTGTGTGATCCGATGCTAATCCTTTCCACCCTAGGGAAGAAGAAGGATTCCATCCTTCTTCTTCTTCTCATAAATGTGGCCAGCATACCCAATAGCTAAGCGGTGAAAGTCCGCGATGGACAATATAGCGGGAGCGCCTAGTCGAAGGCAAGGGTGTCCATCTGAGGAGGTAAATTATCTATCTTCTAATCGATTTTTTGATGTGAGGTGAATGAATTGCTTTCATTAATAGTGATGATCATAGTATATATGCTTACTATGATTCTTATTCACGAATTGGGACATGTAATTGCCATTTATTTGATAGGTGGACGATTGAAAAAGTTTGAATACTCTTGGTCTTCTATCAAAGGTGTATATTCCTATCCTGAAAATCTTACTTTTAAAAAATATATTTTCTTTACTATTAATGGCGTTTCTATGCAGCTTCTAGCTTCACTTGTTTTTATTCTTTCTGTAAATGATACCATTTGGGTTTCTTTTGCATTGTTTTACTTTTCCATTATTTCAATCAACCTTGTTCCATTGTCAACAACAGACGGAGCTTTTATTTTCAAGGCATATCCTTCAAAGAAGATTAAAAATCTATTATGGTTTCTAGTCGGACTCTTGTTTATTTTATCCCTATCCGGCCTGGTTTTTTTGTGGAAAGACAAGGAAGCTGAGTCCTATACTCAATTAGGCATGACCCTAGTATACCTGCTGATGTTAATCCTGTCCACACGTCGAATGGTTTATTTACACAAGGAGGAATATTATGGAAATAAGGCAATACAGTATCGTAAAAAAGGAAAATGAATTCTTATACTTACACGATTTTGATCATGACTCCTACTATAAAGTGGAATACTTACCAGACGGAGCAGATTGGCTTGAATTGCCGACAGTTGAAGAGAAACCTTTTTTTAATTATGTATTCACTGGTCAAAATCCTGATATGGTCATATTTGGTGTACCATTTAAGAATGGCAGTCGTTCACCGATCTCAACCGTAGACAAATTCCCAAATATTTTAAGACAAGCTTCATATAAGCTGGAATATGAGAACCAATATCCTGTTCCTATTCCAATCAACTTTTTTCATATTGATTCCGACCGTCAAATCGAGTGCGGAAAATTACTAGATATCGGAAACGTTATCAACGATCCTTCTTCAGAGAGAGAATCAATTCAGCAGATTGTAAAATTCTGTATAAAAAATTCTTTACCTTTTTTATGTGTAGGAGGTGACCATTCCTATACTTACGATGTTGCAGTAGCATTGAAGGCTTTAAATAAACCAATCGTTATATGGGTGATTGATGCTCATAACGATCTATATGGAACAACCCATAAGTTAGACCATGGAAATGTATTCTTACATCTTTCTGAACCGCCTTTCATACGAGCAATTATCCAATTGGGAAGCAGGGGATATCGGACTGAAAAACAGATAGTGGATCATCCAAAGGTCATAAAAATTCCTAAGGCGTCATTTTCTATTCATCTGATTGAAAAATGGCAAAAGGAGTATGAGGATTGTGCAAATTATATATCCATTGATTTGGACAGTTTGGATCCGCTTTTATTTCCCTTTGTCGATTTCGGGGTTCCCGGTGGATTCACTAAAAATGAATTAATATTAATCATTCAAAAGATCTTTGAAGGATCTGCCCCAGTGATCGGGGCTGACTTGGTCGAAGGCACAGGAGGCGGAAATATCTTGAAGGGAGATTATGATCTTCCTCTCGAAATCTTAATATCACTTTTGAATCATTTTTACACAAAGAACAAGCTAAAAGAAGGAGGCAGAAAAAATGGATAAAGTTGAAAATAGATTAAATTTAGATTATTTTATGGCCTTTTCTAACATCATCAAGGAATTAAAATATTTAGGCCTATATGACCCTTATGAAGTTTGGAAAAATTATTGCGATTATATAGAAAATTCTGAAGAATACCGGGAAAATCCGGACTTTTATCAGGGTTTTAAAAAAATCAGCGGATTAGGCTTAGAAAAAATTCAACAAATATACGCAAATCAGGGTCTAGCTCTAGTTTTTATACATTATGGTGTTTATCGTTATGCTTTCAAAACTATTCTTGAATCAGTAGTTAAAGTAAGACCCGACAATCTGGTTTTACTCGTCGTCGATCAAGAATCATATAACAGTGAGCAGCAATTGAAAAAATGGCTAAAAGTGTACGATGAATTAAATATACAAATGGTCATAGCTGAAAATCAGTCAACCGGATTACGTATTGCACGCCATCTAAAAAAAGGTGGCATTGTCGTTCTTTTTTTAGATGGAATGACTGGGTCTGGCAACGATAAAACCCCTCTCCACTTACCGTTTATCAGTTCGACCATCAATCTGAGAAGTGGCTTTTTCCGTTTGCTACATAAATTGGAAACGCCGATTATAGGAGCCATTGCACCAACTGAAAACGAACTTTTAATTTCTTTACCAATTATGCCAAATGATATTTTTATTTCAGCGTCATCCTTAATGAGTTTCTTTCGGCAAATTCTAATCAAAGATCCCTCAAAATGGAGATTATGGTACAGACATCATTTGTTTACCCACTCATTCCCAGAGATCATGGAAATACCCAATTTCATGAATCAAAGCCGGGTATGGGTATGTGATGAAGTAAATCCAAAAATTATATTATCGGAGGCGACTGGTAATGTCTTTAAATACATGGAAAATGATTAATGATGCAGTAGTAATTTGCAATCCGAAGACAGGAGAACCTACTCCATTGATTCATTCTGTCATAGTAAAAAGTGATTTATCGTATAAATATTGGGATTACCTGGCTTGGTCTGCTGCATCAATAAATAACAGTGATGTTCTTGCCCTAGGATATGGAGCTGGTACCTTCGCGCAATTACTCCATAAATGGGGAATAACCACTAAGGGGATTGGTATAGAAATAGATGAGTCATTGAAGGAATTACATTCTCTTTTTAATGATTATAAAGTACATTATTGCGATTTTAGAGACGGAGTCAAAAAACTAAACACTAAATTTGATACAATTTTGATTGACGTATATGATGAAAAAGGTTATGTTGATGATGCCTATGATACTGAGTGGATCAAAATTTTCCTTTCATTAAGAAAAGAAAAAGGGAGAGTAGTCTTCCATTGTATGGACTTAACCGGATCATTCCTAGCAGCTGGAATCCCTTTACCGTCAATTCCATCTGTGTTAGCGACAATGCTCAAAAGAATACGTTCTGTAACGAATGAAAATATCTATGTTGTCCCACTATGGTCAAGCTATTTGCTGTGGATCGGAGAGCCGCCTCAAAAAATTAAGTCTTCCATTTTGCCTGTTCAATGGGTGGATTTATTTTTTCACTCAAGAATGATGCCTATTGAAACCATAGACGTAAATAAGCTGGAAGCCTTTAGTCGTCCATGGACTTATGAAAGGTTGGAAGAAAATAATAAAAGCTTATTATTCGAATTAAACAGACGTGCACCTTTTTTATTAAGTAAGTTTAATCATTTAGTTCAAATTATGGAACCTGCATTACAAAGAAACTCAACCGTTCAGGAACTTGAAACGATCATAAAAACCTTATCATCCTCTCTCAGCGAAAATGATGATGTTAGCAGTAATCATGCTTTAAGCTTTCTATATGCGATGATCAGGAACTGGTCTGAAGCCTTTAGGGTTCTTTCAAAGCAAAAGCTTGAATTTCCCGGATGGTTTTTTGAATAATAGGAACAATCCTATTGACACTTCACCTGATGTATAATAAAAATGGTTGATGAGGTACTTGACAAAAGGGGTAAAAAAAAGATATCACTCCTCATAGAACAAAAAAACAAAAAATAAAAAGAGAGAGGAGTGATATCATGAGCAACAAAATTATAGCACAAATACTGGGTATTGACAAAGGTTTTAAGTTAAAAGAGAGAAAAGATTTGAGAAAAGATGGAGAGATTTATTTTGAAGTGAGATATTCGAAAAAGGTAGGGATACCAGAATGTCCGTATAAATGTAAAGGATGTAAAGACAAGCGAGAATACATAGTACGTAACGGTAAAGCAAAAGAAAGGATTATCAAAGCTGGCAAAGTTGGAACACAAAGAATATATCTGATACACAGACCACAAAGATACATGTGTAAAAAAACAGGGAAAAGCTTCAGAAATGAGAAGATAAGTTATAGATGGCAAAGAATAACAAGAGCAGAGACAGAAAACCTTGTAAAGAATTTGCGTAAGATGAGCATATCGGCAACCGCGAAAGAGCACGGTGTAAGTGTGAGAACTGTGAGTAATTTATTAGATTCGATTGAAGTAAAGGTAGATTGGACGAAATTTCAAGATATGGAAGATATAAAGTTAGGGATAGATGAACACTCATTTAGAGGGTTTAAGATGGTGACGACGATAGCGATATTAAAATCAGACAAAAAAGAAGAGTTGAAAGGCCTATTCCATCAACTATATTTGTTAAGGAGCTTAATCGAGTTTGAAATATCCGAAAATATATGTTAAAATTATAATAATTATTTCCTTATGGGCGGGTACGTGCGGATCTTCCCTTCCTTATATGGCGAAAACAGTGGGAAATCCTACTCACTCTTCCTTAGATGGGCGCGGGCGGAGCCCCGAATATCAGAAATTAGAGAGGCATAACTCGATTTTACTCAAAAATGATAAGTTTTTCTTTGATTTCCTTAATTTCTATTTTATTTTTTTTGTATAAAACATGGAACTCATTTGGTGTCAAGTAGTTCAAAGAGCCATGAGGTCTAATATTAAGATAAAAGTCCAAATACACTTTGTATTTCATAGTGAAATCACTAATATTAGTAAAGGTATTCAAAGGCACAAACTCTCTTTGGACACTTGAATGAAAAGATTCGATAAAGGCTTGACAATCTGGATTATGTGGATATCCAAACTCATGAATTATACCAACATTTCTCATAAAATTTTCCGTTAACAAAGATGTGAATTGAGTACCGTTATCTGATCTAATAATCAAGCCTTTTCCTGATATTCCTCTGTACCTAAGAGCTTCAAAGATTGTTTTAACTATATCCTTTGATTTACATGATGGTCCGATGTAAGAACCAACAATTTGTCTATCAAAAGTATCAATTATGCTGAACACCTGTACATAACCATCTTTAGTTTTGAAGTATTTGATATCCATTTCCCAAAACTGGTTAGGAGCGGTTGCAACATGTTTTTGAGGACCTCTTCTTGGATGTGGTGAATGGTTTGTATATTTTCCAACCAAACCGATTTCGTGTTTCAAACGTCTCATCTTTTTATGATTGATAATTATTCCATAATTTTTCTTGAAATACGCACACAGCTTAGTAGAACCAAGAGTTTTCAAATAATGCCTTGAGACATACATATTGAGATGTTCCTTAATTTTTATCAGTTCAGCGATTACAAACTCATCAGGAACCTTATCGCCATTCACAGTATAGCAAAAACCTCGAGTTTTGGAATTAGAATGCTTTTTCTTTGACAAAGAACTGGTCTCCAAGAAGAGCCTCGTTTTGTAATAATAAGTTCTAGGGTTCACGTTGAACTCTTCAAAAAGATAAGAAAGAGAAACGCCGTACTCTCGATATAACCTATTGACATATTGAATATCCAAAATGGGTGTAGATTTAAAATCAACATGTCTATTTTCCATCATTTTCTCTGATTCAAATTTTTTTTTACAAACTCAACTTGTTCTCTAAGAACTCTGATCTCAATATCCTTTTTGATCACCAAATCCTTCAAAGCTTGAAGAGTCTGAGCGAGATCGGGGTATTCCATACAAAGTCGAGAAATCTCATCCAAATCGACACCGGAATTCTCGTAAACCACAGGAGGAACCTTAGAACCACGAGAAACGATGGAATTTTTGTTAAAAGGGCCGTTGAAAAAGCAAGAATAATTCTCACCAGAATCTCTAAACTTCTTCACCCACTTATAGATATTTCTGGTAGGGATGTTGAAAGTTTTACTAAGTTGGGAACAAGAAACACCTTTTTCGACATGCTCTTTAACAACGTTAGCTTTTAACTCTGAGGGGTAAGACTTCACAAAAATCACCTCTTTTAAGAATATATAATTATTTTACTACCTTGCCCCTAAAATACCCAAATGTCATCTGGGCCGATTATGTGGGGGGCTGCGGGGCGAAGGGGCGCTAAATATAAAGTTTTAAAGTTCATAAAAACACTATAACAAGACTAAAACAGGGGGAAATTCTAATGACAAATGAGCAAAAAAGAAATTTTTTACTATATTCCGCAGGTAGACTTGTATCTTTAATAGGAACTGGCATACAAATGATTGTTTTACCGCTTTATATTCTTGATCTTACAGGCTCTGGAACCCTTATGGGTACATTTTCTCTTTTAAGCATGCTTCCAGGCTTACTTTTTTCGCCGATAGCAGGGGTTTTGGGAGATCGAAGAAATCGAAAGAAAATTATGGTGAATTTGGATTATATACGAGGTGTAATTATACTTTTTATGGCATATTCAGCCTATCAAGGTTGGATGACCATTGCCTTTATCTTCACTGCCCAAGTATTTATTTCTATATTAGACAGTTTTTTTGGCGGCTCAACAAATGCGATGCTTCCGGACTTGGTCCCTATTAATTTTCTCACCAGAGCTAATTCGGTAAACTCTTCAATAACTAGTTTTTCTAATATTATAGGACCAATCCTTGGAGGAATCATATATGGATTTGGCGGAATAAAAGTTGTGTTTCTTATAAATGGAATTTCTTTCATTATATCTGCTATAAGCGAAATGTTTATTACTTACCATCCTCATTATGAACGTAAACAAAAAATATCCTTTAAATCTATGTTTTCAGACATCAAAGAGGGATTAATTTTCATAAAAGGAAGAAAAGGTTTGAAAGAATTGCTTTTGTTTGTAATGGTTGTCAATTTTATAATGGCACCGATTCTTACGATTGTGCTTCCTTATGTATTAAGGCAAGAAATTGGATTTACAAGCGAACAGTATGGAATCACCCAATCTTCTTTTACCGTGGGGATACTAATTGGTAGTATTTTAATCGGTACTATTTTTTCGAAGAATAATTCGAAAAAATCGATCACATTTGGTTTTATAGTAGAGGCTATCATGTTTTTCATCATTTCAGGTTTATTTTTTCCTAATATCGTTGCCACATTCGGAGGTGCATCTTGGACCTTCTTAATAATTTTGTACATAAATCTTATGGTAATAGGTGTGAGCAATGCTTTTATAAATATACCTATTGATACCAACATGCAAAAAATGACACCAACTAACGTAAGATCTCGTGTTTTTACGGTTGTGGAGTTGGTTGCTCGAGGAGCTATCCCTGTTGGTATGCAGATATATGGTATTCTTTTAGATTTGATGAAGGGATATCAAATTACACTGGTTGCATGTATAGTATCAATTATTGTAATTATCCTATTTTTAAGAATTGCACCAGAAGAAACGTTTAATCCCAAACCTTTTACTGAAGAAGTGTGAAAGTCGAACCTAGATAAAATCATTTTTTCAATTGTGATTTAATGCTTTTATGGAACACAGCGTGAACCCTCTCCAGGTAAAAGAATACACCGAAAGAGGTTCAAGGAAAAGGTGAAAACTGGCTTTAAACGCAAAACGAATTTGAATCAAAAAACGTTGATAATTACACGCCTACAAGGTATAATTATAGCATACATATTATACGAGCTATATGATTGTATGAAAGTTTAATTAGCCATAATTTTTAAGAGAACTCGGGAGGTTCTCTTTCAAAAGTGAAGGTAGAAAAATTAGATACTTACGTGCTTGACGATAATTAGTTGTCATTCAAATAAGATATTGGGCTGTATTACCTTTTTCATTATCTCTTTTGACTATTCTATCAACCATATTTGACAAAGAGCCCACGTTTTATTGACAGAGTAAAAAAAATATGATATACTTTATACGATTATAAAGGGTGCGTAGCTCAGTGGGAGAGCGCTTCCTTGACGCGGAAGAGGCCGTAGGTTCAATCCCTACCGCACCCACCATCATTCATTCTTATTCAACTTTTTTCATATATATATTACAAGTAAAAGCAGGATGAATTTCATCCTGCTTTTACTTTTTTGATTTATTCATAATTTCAAAAATTTTGTTTCTATACTTTTCATTAATACATATGTACTCATTATCTTTAAAAATTAATTTTTCTTTATCGTTTGGGGCGTTTCTGATTATAGCGCTTACCAAGGCGGAAACTGATTTTTTATTTTTCAGTTCCAAGGTTTCCATGATCTCTTCAGACTTCAATTTCCCTTTTTCGATCAATAATTCAAGAAACTTTGTAGTAAGTGGTTTTAAGTTTTTCACAAAGCTTTTTAATTCTTCTTCATTCCACTCTTTTTTTGATCTTCCACTTATCAATTGTTGTATTATTTCTACTCTCTTTTTTAAATCGTCAGAGAGCAGGTAAAATAGAATTTCTCCGTTTATATCTGATTCATCAAGTAGTTCTACAAGAGATTCAAAAGTGTCGTTATCTATAGAAACTTTATAATTCTCGTCTCCATATTTTAGGATCTCTTTTTCGTAAATAATATTGAAAATAGAAAAATAACTTTCTAAAAGTTTTGAATATAAAAAGTTTCTTAACTCATAACTTTCAAGTGTTTTGAGTAATTCGTTTGTTGACTGAAAATCTTCTTTTCTTTTAATTTTACTTAAAACAAGTTCTTGAAGTTTTTTTTGATTCTCTTCTTTTAATAGGTCTTCACCCAAAAATTTTATGAGCATTTCTAATTCGTCTTTGTACATGGCGCGTCGCTCCCTACTACCTAATTTTTTTAACCAGTGATTGATCTATTGCATATTTGTTGGATATTTTTCATTAAAACTAAAATGTATCTCCTTTCCAACCCCACATCGTGTTTTTAATATCTAAGAAGTTTATATATACGCGATCTTTTGGTATATTCAATTGTTGCTCTAGCAATTGGCAGAGTACCTTAGAGAGATCTTTTGTTTGTGATTCAGGCAAACCTATGCTTCTTAATTCCACAAAAGCCGCCAAATCTGAGCTTCCTTGAAATTGGATATGGGCAGTATCTTCTAGGCTAACCATAAAATACATTTCTGGTTTACCAAGAGCATTAGCAACTTCCCTTGAAAGAATACGTGTCAACTCTTCTTTGTTATCTATCTTTTTGTTTGTGGTTACCTTTAAATATGGCATTTTTTAGCCTCCTTCAAAAAACTAATTTAGCGCCCCTTCACCCCGCTCCCCACCC